>DATAWO010000119.1:0-96808 GCA_036267165.1 Rhizomicrobium sp.
TGGCGTGGCGGCGCAAAGCTCGGCGGATCTCGGCGATATCGTCCAGCTGATCTGGCTGACACCGGCCATGGACCGCCTGTTCATCGAAGCGGCTTCTGGCCGGCGCCGCTTCCTGGACCGGCTGGTGTTGGGCTTCGAGCCTTCCCACGCCCGCGCCGCCACCCGCTACGAGACCGCGATGCGCGAGCGCGCCCGGCTGCTCAAATATGGTCCGCGCGACCCCGCCTGGCTGGACGCGCTGGAAAATGAGATGGCGCAAGCAGGTCAGCTGATCGCCCAGGCGCGCGCCAGCACGGTTGAACGGCTGTCGCACGCGCTGGCCGAACGCGGTGGGCCACAAGGTGGCGCCTTCCCGGCCGCATCGCTCGCCCTGACCGACGAACTGCATCTCTGCGGCGTCGAAGACCTGCGCGGCCAGTTCGCCATGAGCCGGTTGCGCGACGCCGAAGCCGGCCGCACGCTTGTGGGCCCGCACACCACCGATCTGGACGTGCGCCATACGGGCAAGCGCGCCGAGGCGCGGGACTGCTCCACCGGCGAGCAGAAGGCGCTGCTGATCTCCATCATGCTGGCGGATGCGCGGGAACTGGCGCGGGCCCGCGAAGGCCTGGCGCCCATCCTGCTGCTGGACGAGATCGCCGCCCATCTGGACGTCATGCGCCGCACCGCTTTGTTCGAGGAGATTCACAGTCTCTCGGCCCAGGCCTGGATGACGGGCACGGACCTGTCGCTGTTCCAAGGCGCGCGCTGCCAGATCTTCGAAGTGCGCGATGGCGTCTTTCATCCGCAAGGCGGCCGCACATGATCGCGTGGCACAGCTACCTGCTCTATTGCGGCCTTTATGCCGTGGCGATTGCGGTGCCGGGGCCGGGCGTGATCGCCATCGTCGCGCGCGCCCTGGGTTCGGGGTTCAGGTCGGTCATTCCGGGTACCTTTGGCATCCTGGCGGGTGATCTCTGCCTGATGACGCTGTCGGCCTTTGGACTGGCATTGGTCGCCCAGGCGATGGGGCACCTGTTTCTCGTCGTGAAGATCGCCGGGGGCTTGTATCTGTTCTATCTTGCCTACAAATACTGGACGGCGAAGGTCGAGGATGAAGGCGAGGTCGTGCCCCAGAGCGCCGGCCGCGGTTTCCTGGCCTATCTCGGCCTGACCTTGAGCAATCCCAAGGCGATCGCGTTTTTCGTCGCGCTGCTGCCGGTCGCGGTCAATCCGCGCGAGTTGAACGCGGTCGGTTATCTGCAACTTTGCGCCGCCACCTTTGTGCTGATCCCGGCCATCACGCTGGGTTATGCCGCACTGGCGTCGCGGCTTTCCCGTCTTGTCGCCAGCCGAAAGGCGCGCAGGCGGATCAACAAAGGAGCGGGCGCGGTCATGGCCGGCGCCGGCTGCCTTATCATCACAAGTTAGGGTCATGGTGAACTAGATGTCAGAACCCAATATGAACGCCTACAACGCCGACAGCATCAAGGTGCTGAAGGGTCTCGATGCCGTGCGCAAGCGTCCTGGCATGTATATCGGTGACACCGATGACGGCTCGGGCCTGCACCACATGGTCTATGAGGTGGTGGACAATGCCGTGGACGAGGCCCTGGCCGGCCATGCCAACCGCATCGACGTGGTGCTGAACCCCGACGGCTCCTGCACCGTGCGCGACAATGGCCGGGGCATCCCAACCGACATCCACAAGGAAGAAGGCGTGTCGGCGGCGGAAGTGATCATGACCCAGCTGCATGCCGGCGGGAAATTCGACGAGAACGCCTACAAGGTGTCCGGCGGCCTGCATGGCGTGGGCGTGTCGGTGGTCAACGCGCTGAGCGAATTCCTGGACCTGCGCATCTGGCGGGAGGGCCGGGAATATTACATGCAGTTCCGCCATGGCGATCCGGTAAAGCATCTGGCCGATGTCGGCTCAGCCGATGGCAAGAAAGGCACCGAAGTCACCTTCCTCCCTTCGACCGGCACCTTCACCAAGACCGAATTCGATTTCGCCACCCTGGAACACCGGCTGCGCGAGCTTGCCTTCCTCAATTCCGGCGTCTCCATCACCCTGGCCGACAAGCGCGGCGTGGAGGCCAGGGAAACGCACCTGCATTACGAAGGCGGCCTGAAGGCCTTCGTGGAATATCTGGACCGCGCCAAGCAGCCGCTGATCCCCGCGCCGATGATGATCGTGTCGGAAAAGGACGGCGTCACGGTCGAAATCGCCATGACCTGGAACGACAGCTATCACGAGAGCACGCTGGCCTTCACCAACAACATCCCCCAGCGCGACGGCGGCACCCATGTCGCGGGTTTCCGCGCCGGCCTCACCCGGGTCGTCACCAAATATGCCGACGAGATGCCGCAGGCCCGGAAGGACAAGGTGGCGCTGACCGGCGATGACTGCCGCGAAGGCCTGACCTGCGTCTTGTCGGTCAAGGTGCCCGATCCCAAATTCTCGTCCCAGACCAAGGACAAGCTGGTGTCATCGGAAGTGCGCCCCATCGTGGAAGGCGCCCTCATCGACCAGCTGGGCGCCTGGTTCGAACAGCATCCGGCCGAAGCCAAGACCGTGGTGGGCAAGGTGGTGGAAGCCGCCGCCGCCCGTGAAGCCGCCCGCAAGGCGCGCGAACTGACCCGCCGCAAGGGCGCGCTGGATGGTGCGTCCCTGCCGGGCAAGCTGGCCGACTGCCAGGAGCGCGATCCTTCCAAGTGCGAAATCTTCATCGTCGAGGGCGACTCGGCCGGCGGCAGCGCCAAGCAGGGCCGCAACCGCGCCAACCAGGCGGTGCTGCCGCTGCGCGGCAAGATCCTGAACATCGAGCGCGCCCGCTTCGACAAGATGCTGTCGAGCGAGGCGATCGTCAACCTGATCACGGCGCTGGGCACCGGCATCGGGCGCGAGGAATTCAACGCCGACAAGCTGCGCTATCACAAGATCATCATCATGACCGACGCCGATGTCGACGGCGCCCATATCCGTACGCTTCTTCTTACGTTTTTCTACCGCCAGATGCCGGAGCTGATCGAACGCGGCCATATCTTCATCGCCCAGCCGCCGCTCTACAAGGCCACGCGGGCCAAGTCGGAGCGCTATCTGAAGGACGAACCCGAGCTTCAGGATTACCTGATCGCGGAAGGCGCCTCCGGCACGGTCCTGACCCTGCATTCGGGCGAAACCATTTCGGGGGCGCATCTGGACGAGCTGATCGCGCACGCCCGCACGGCCGTGGCGGCGCTGAACAACTTTCCCCGCCACTATCCGCGCTTTTTGCTGGAACAGGCGGCGATCGCCGGCGCACTCAATCCGGAAATCCTGTCCGACGCGACCAAGGCGGCGGAGGCGGCCAGGTACATCGCCCAGCGGCTGGACACGCTGTCCGAGGAATATGAGCGTGGCTGGCATGGCGAGCCCACCTCCGATGGCGGGCTTAAATTCTGGCGCGAGGTGCGCGGGGTGCGCGAGGCCGTGGCGATAGACGGCGCGCTGATCGCATCCGCCGACGCCCGCCGGCTGGACAAGATGGCGGGCGAGTTGCAGACCGCCTACCTGCGCGCCGGCACCCTCAAGCGCAAGGACGAGACAAGGGAAATCCGCTCGCCATCCGAGCTGCTGGAGGCGATCTTCGAGTGGGGCCGCAAGGGCGTTGCCCTGCAACGCTACAAGGGCCTGGGCGAGATGAACCCCGAACAGCTGTGGGAAACCACGCTGGACGAGAACGCCCGCTCCCTGCTGGTGGTGAAGGTGCAGCATGCCGACGAGGCCGGCGAGTTGTTCGCCAAGCTGATGGGCGATGTGGTCGAGCCGCGCCGGGAGTTCATCCAGGACAATGCGCTTTACGCCGCGGTCGACGTCTGAACGTCAGGCGCGCGCGCCCACCAACCAGCAGGCCACCGGCGGCGCAATGCTGCCGTCGGCGCGCGTGAACCGGCTGTACGCCTCCTTCACGGCCTCGGCGATTCTGGCCTTGGTGGCATCATCCAGTTCGGCGGCGGCGCGGGCCAGGGGGCTGAGGCGCAGGGTAAAGACGGCGGCCTGGTCCAGGTCCCGGCCCATATCCATCACCCCGTCGAATTTCCGAATGTGCGGCTCGCGAAAGCCGCTCTGCCTTAGAATGGTTTCGATGCGGCCGGCATCGGCGAAGGCAAAAGGCCCCGGCGCCCACGGATCGGGCGGCGGCGCATCGGGCAGGAACGGTTTGGCGGCGGCAAGCGGCGCGCTGGCCCACAAATTCTCCGGCGGGGCGCGCCAGCAGGCAAAGGCGATGCGCCCGCCCGGCCTGGCCGCCTTGCGCAGGTTGGCGAAACCGCAGGCAGGATCGTCGAAGAACATAACCCCGAAGCGGGAAAACAGCAGATCATATTCCGGTTGGAAGGCGGCCTGCGAAGCGTCAACCTCGAGAAAACTCAGGTTGGCGCGCCCCTGTCCGCGCTGCTGCGCCAGGGCCAGCATCTCCTTGGAGATATCAATGCCCCTCACCCGGCCCTGCGGCCCCGCCGCATCGGCCAGCGCCATGCTGGTGGTGCCGGTGCCGCAGCCAATGTCCAGCACGGCCTCACCGGCTTTGGGCGCGGCGAACGGCATCAGCGCGGCATGGATGGCGGACAGGTTGGCGTCCATCCGTTCCTGCAGAACGGTCCATTCATGCCCCATCCTGCCGTTCCAGAAATCCAGCTGGTCCTGATTGACGGGCATGACGCATTCCTTGCTGACATTGGGACCTGGACCGTATCCCACCGGGGACGGAATCAGAAACAGATCAGCGCCGCGTGGGCGAGGGCCATGCCAGCCGGTCGGCGACAATGTGCTGGACTTGAGGGTTCGAGCAGACCGTCATGTGCGGCCCCGAAACCTCCACCACCTCGACCATCTCCGACGGCGCCGGGACGGAGGCGCGCCAGTCAATCACGCCATCATCCCGGCTGATGATGGCCGTCACCGGAACGGGCGGCGGCTCGGCAATGGCGCGCAGGGCCTCCAGTTCTTCCATGTCCCACAGCAGCGAAGCCGCCTGCGCCAGCGGCGCCAGCGGTGTTGCGACCGGCAGATGGATGGGACTGACCAAGGTGATCACCCGGGCGACCGGACCCAAACAGGATTTCGCCACCTCCCGCGCGATGGTGCCGCCAAGGCTGACGCCGATGAGACAGACAGGCTTGCCCGTCGCATCGGCGGTCTCGCGCACCTGACGCTCCACCTCGGTGATCACGCGCGGCATGGGTCCGACATTGAGGCCACAGGTCCAGGGATGGGCCAGGAAATTCTGGCGCGCCAGGAAATCGCGCAGGCGCGCGGTGGTCGCGTCCGGCGACAGGAAGCCGGGAATGACGATCACCGGCTGGCCGTTGCCGCGCGCCGCGCCATCCGGAAAGGGCGGCGGCGCCAGCAGGACTTGCGCCACCGCCGCCATCTCGCGTGCCAGGGTTGTCGCCGAAACAGGCGCCTCACGCGACGGCCAGCTGGCAAAACGGCCCGCGCGCGTCACGGCGCTATTTCACCTTCCGCTTGCGCATGGCAAGCGTTCTGAGGCGCAGGGCGTTGAGCTTGATGAAGCCCGCCGCATCCTTCTGGTCATAGGCGCCCTTGTCATCCTCGAAGGTCACCAGGCTCTCACTATAAAGCGAGTAAGGCGAGGCGCGGCCCACCACCGCCGCATTGCCCTTGTAGAGCTTCATGGTGACCGTGCCGGTGACGAATTCCTGGCTGCGGTCGATCAACGCCTGCAGCATTTCGCGCTCGGGGCTGAACCAGAAGCCGTTATAGATCAGCGCCGCATAGCGGGGCATGATGTCGTCCTTGAGATGGGCGGCGCCACGATCCAAGGTGACGCTTTCGATGCCGCGATGGGCAGCGAGCAGGATGGTGCCGCCCGGCGTCTCATAGACGCCGCGCGACTTCATGCCGACGAAACGGTTCTCCACCAGGTCCAGCCGGCCGATACCATTGGCCTTGCCCAGCGCGTTCAACCGGGTGAGCAGCGTCGCGGGCGAAAGCCGCTCGCCATCGATCGACACTGCGTCGCCCTTTTCGAAACCGATCTCGACAGTGGTCGCCATGTCAGGCGCGTCTTCGGGCGAGATGGTGCGCTGATAGACGATGCTGTCGGCTTCTTTCGACGGGTCTTCCAGCACTTTTCCTTCCGAGGAGGAGTGCAGCAGGTTCGCATCCACCGAAAAGGGCGCCTCGCCGCGCTTGTCCTTGGCGATGGGAATCTGGTGCTGCTCGGCGAATTCCAGGAGCTTGGTGCGGCTGGTCAGATCCCATTCCCGCCAGGGCGCGATCACCTTGATGTCGGGCTTGAGCGCATAATAACCCAGCTCGAAGCGCACCTGGTCGTTGCCCTTGCCGGTGGCGCCATGGGCGACCGCGTCGGCGCCAACTTTCTCGGCGATCTCGATCTGCTTCTTGGCGATCAACGGCCGGGCGATGGAGGTGCCCAGCAGATAGACGCCTTCATAGACGGCATTGGCGCGGAACATGGGGAAGACATAGTCACGGACGAATTCCTCGCGCACATCCTCGATGAAGATGTTCGCCGGCTTGATGCCGAGATTGATCGCCTTCTGGCGCGCCGGCTCGATCTCTTCGCCCTGGCCCAGATCGGCGGTGAAGGTCACGACCTCGGCGCCATATTCGGTTTGCAGCCATTTGAGGATCACCGATGTGTCCAGCCCGCCGGAATAGGCGAGCACGACCTTCTTGATGTCTTTCCTGGACATGGGGACTCCTAAAATGGTCGCGCGGCCTGGTGTTTCGCTCGGCCTGCGCGCCGTCAAAATCGGGGGCGGACTATAGGGATTTAGCCCCGAAAATCCACCCCGCTAGAGGCGCCCGATCAGCCAGAAAATGGCGGATATCAGCAGGCTGATCACCAGGCAGGTGACGATGGGGAAATAGAAGCCGCCATGCTCGCCGCGGATGGCGATATCGCCGGGAAGCCGCCCCAGGCCCAGCCGCGCGAGATAAGGCCATAACAGGCCTGCCGCCACCAGAATGATCCCGAACGTGACCAGAAGCCGGCTCATCTGTCACCGCGACCGGAACCAGCCGGTGATGGACAGGCGATCAGCGCCGGCGAAGGGCGACACAAACCCCACCAGATGCGGCTGTGGCACGGCAAGGATATTGAGCGCGTTGAAGGCGGGCGCATAGCCTTCCGCGAGATGACCGCGCCAATCGGGAAACAACAGCGCCCCGCCCCAGTCCAGCCGCCAACCGGGCGTCATGTTCAGCACATAGGCCGCCACCCTTTTGTGCTGGCCGCGGCTGTCGTCATGCAGGTTGAGGAAATGCCCCGCCCGATAGCGGGTGGCCTGGGCTTCGGCGAAATCGATCGCGGCGGAACCGGTAACGCGGCGCGCGAAATCCAGCACCGGCGCGCTGTTGAGAAAGCGGGTGACGGCGGCCAGGTAGTGGGACGGATCGGGATAAGGCTCGCCATCATTCGACATAGGGTGATTGTCATAAAGATAGTGGAAGTCGTCGCGCGCCGCACTGTAAGCCCTGTTCATCAGTTCGGCCTCCTGTTGCGGGCCGGCGCCGGGGTGCAGGCGCACATAGCCATCGCCGTCGCGGGTAACGATGGCGAATTCGGTTTCCTGCGCCAGGCAGCGATGTACCCGCGCCGCACTTTCCGGTGTCAGGATTTCGGGAATATGCACGCGCCGGTCGCGCGCAAAGGCCTGGGCGATGTCTTGCGTCTTCAACGCCGGGTTCAGGACAGGATGGATCTCGGTCATCGCGTTCTGAACCAGCCGGTGATGGAGTAACGGGCCGCGCCCGCAAAGGGCGAGACAAGGCCCACCAGATGCTCCTGGGGCACGGCCAGGATATTGAGCGCATTGAAGGCGGGCAGGTAACCGGCGGAAATATGGCCGGGCCGGTCGGCGAACAGCAGCGCACCACCCCAATCGGGACGCCAGCGCGGGGTCAGGTTGAGGACATAGGCCGCCGCCCGTCCCGGTTCATTGGAGTCATCATGCTGGCTGAGAAAATGACCCCGGCGATAGCGGGTGGCCTGCGCATCGGCGAAGGCAATTGCCGGATTGCCGGTCACGCGGCGGGCGAAATCGAGCAGCGGCGTGCTGTTGAGGAAGCGGGCGATGGCGGCCAGATAATGCGAAGGATCGGAATAGGCCTCGCCTTCGCGCGACAGGGCATGGCCGTCATAGAGATAATGAAAGCCGTCCCGCGCGCGCGCATAGGCGGCATTCATCAGCTCGGCCTCTTTCTGCGGGGTCAGGCTCGCCACCCGCCAGGCCTGCGCCCGATCATCACCCGTGCGGCAGAGCAACGAGAAATCGGTTTCCTGCGCCAGGCAGTGATGCACCCGTCCGGCGCTTTCGGCAGCCAGGATATCGCGGATATGCGCGCGCCCGTCGCGCCGAAAACCCTCCGCGATCCTGTCCACATCCAACGCCGGGTTGAGTGCGGGATCGCCCATGCGGTCAGTGCGGCATCCGGGCGAGCTGGCCAGACTGCACGTCAGCGAGTTTTTCCGCCGCCAGCCGCGCCGACGCACGCTCTTTGACGCTCTCGCTCTTGAGCTGGCCGCAGGCCGCCATGATGTCACGGCCGCGCGGCGTCCTCACCGGCGAGGCATAGCCGGCGCGGTTGACGATCTCGGCGAACTTCTCGATCTGGGCCCAGTCGGAACATTCATACGGCGCCCCTGGCCAGGGATTGAACGGGATCAGGTTGATCTTGGCGGGAATGCCCTTGATCAGCTTCACCAGCTCGCGCGCCTCGGCGATGGAGTCATTGACGCCCTTCAGCATCACATATTCGAACGTGATGCGCCGGGCATTGGAGGCGCCGGGATAGGTGCGGCAGGCCTCGATCAGTTCGGCGATGGGGTATTTCTTGTTGATCGGCACGATCACGTCGCGGATATCGTCGCGCACCGCATGCAGCGAAATGGCCAGGCTGGAGCCTATCTCGCTGCCGGCGCGCGGGATCATGGGCACCACGCCGGCGGTGGACAGGGTGACGCGGCGCTTCGACAAGGCCAGCCCATCGCCATCAGTGACCGCGCCAAGCGCCTGCTTCACATTGTCGAAATTGTAGAGCGGCTCGCCCATCCCCATCATCACGATGTTGGTGACTTTGCGATCGGGCGCAGTGGACGGCCAGTCGCCCAGCGCATCGCGGGCCACGAACAACTGTCCCAGAATCTCGTCGGGACCCAAGTTGCGCACCAGCTTCTGGGTGCCGGTGTGGCAGAAGCGGCAGTTGAGCGTGCAGCCCACCTGGGACGACACGCACAGGGTGCCGCGGTCGCTTTCAGGGATATAGACGGTTTCGAATTCGATGCCCGGGCCGGTGCGCAGCAGCCATTTGCGGGTGCCGTCGCTCGAAATTTGCTCGGTGACGATCCCGGGCCGCTCCAGGGTGAACGACCGCTCCAGCAAACCGCGGAAATCCTTGGCCAGGTTGCTCATGGCGGCGAAATCCTTCGCGCCATGAACGTAAATCCAGTTCCACAGCTGGTTCACGCGCATGCCGGCGGACCTCTCCGGCACGCCGGCCGCCACCAGCGCAGTCTTCAGCGCCTCCCTGCCCTGGCCAATGAGAGAGACGCGCCGGTTTGTTTCGTTTCCTGGCATCACATGTTGCAGGCGGCGTGGATCTTGGCCAGCGCGTCGTTGAAGCCCGACAGACTGTAAGTGTCGCTGGTCCTGGTGCCACGGCTGCTGGTGCCGCTGGCCACCGCGGAGACGCCGCCGTGCATGGCGTCGATCAGGTGGCTGTTGTCATTCAGCTGCTGCAGCCAGGCGCTGCCTTCCTTGCCGTTGTTGCGGATGAAGAAAGGGAACTTGTCGCTGCCGACGCCCAGGCCGGCGGCGCCATTTTCCTTGCCCTGATAGCCATAGACGATCTGGGGCTCGGCCTTCACCTTGCGCGACGGCCAGTCCGAGATCATCAGATAGATGGCGCTGCGCTTGGCCCCGGCGGGACGGCTGGCGCGGGGCTTGGACAGGGCATAACAGGTCAGGGTGGAACCAGATCCGGTGGAATAGGCCGACCAGTTGCCGAACACGCCCAACAGGTTGGCGGGTTCCGCCAGCGCGGGGCACGCCAGCGAAAGGCTCAAAGCTGCGCCCGCGAAAAATCCCAAAATCCTGTTCATGTCGGCTCCGGTGATATGCGCCGTATTCCTCGCAAAAAGCAGCGGAATCGGGCATTTGTATGATCGGGCGGGAAGATACCGGACCCGACCCTGCCGCTGCAAGCCACCTTTAGCGCGAGGGATTTTGTGGCCTGAGCAGGAGCGCCTGGCGACGCGTAGGCAACGCGCGGAGCAATCAGCAGAAGCACCGCCCTCGCCCGCCATGCGGGCTCGAAGCGGGGCCAGCTTTTCTAATTCGCTTCGCTCATAAGAAAAGCTAGGCCAAAGACCCGCGCTACTCGCGCAGCCCATAGCCCCGCGAGAACAGCCGCCACACCAGCCCGCCCAACGCCGCGATCATCAGCAGCGTCAACGCTATGGAAAGGCCCTGGGGCGCCTCATCGACGCCGATCATCGCGCCGCGGATGCCGTTGATGAAATAAAAGAAGGGATTGGCCCAGAGCAGCCAGTGCAGCCAGCTGGGCAGCATCTTCATGGTGAAGAAGCTGCCGCCCAGCATGGAGAGCGGCGTCAGGAAGAACACCACCGGCATGTTGAGCTGCTCGAAGCTCTTGGACCACAGCCCGATCAGGATGCCCGCCAGGCCGAAGATGATCGAGACCGCCACGATCCAGAACACGAACAGCGGCCAGGATTCGATCGTTGTGGCGCCGAAGCCAAGGCCCAGGATCAGGATGCCCATGCCGGTGACGGTGGCGCGCACCACCACGGTGGTCAGGCTGCCCACCACCATCTCCAGATAGGACAGCGGCGCGACCAGCATCTCCTCCACGAAACGGATGAAGCGGGAAAAATAGATCGCCGAGGAGGATTGCAGGAAGGCGGCGGTGATGATGTTCATCATCAGCACGCCCGGCATCACGAACTCGATATATCTGTGGCCGCCGATGGTGCGCATCGTGCCGCCCAGCACATAGCCGAACACGAAGATGAACAGCAGCGCCGAACTCCAGGGCGCGATGAAGACCTGGATCGGCACGCGCAGCATGCGCTTCACATCGCGGCGCACGATGGTGTAGAGGCCGATCCAGTTGACGCCCATGGGGCTGAGATCCGGCGCGCTCATCTATTGCCCCGCGACATGATCGGCTTGCGCACCGGTGGCGACCAGATAGGCGCGCTCCAGGCTGCCCGGGGTGCCCGCCATCTCATCCTTGGTGCCCTCGCGCACGATCTTGCCCTTGGCGACAATGGCAATGTCGCGGCACAGCCGCTCCACCTCTTCCAGATAGTGCGAAGTGAGCAGGATGGTGCGGCCGTCCTGGTTGATCTCGGTCAGGTAGTTCCACAACACCCGGCGCAGCTCCACATCCACCCCGGCGGTGGGCTCGTCCAGGATGATCAGCCTGGGGTCATGCACCAGCGCGCGCGCCAGCACCACCCGGCGTTTCAGCCCGCCCGACAGCTCGCGGAAGCTTTTCTTCAGGTGCGGCGTCAGTTCGAACCGCTCCATCAGGTAATCGACGCGGGATTTGCGCTGTGCCCGGTTCATGCCGAAATAGCCGGCCGCCCAGTCCACGATGTCGGCGGGCTTGGCGAAGGGATCGACATTGAATTCCTGCGGGCACAGCCCGACCAGCCGGCGCGCCTCCCGGTAGTTCTTCACCGCGTCGAGTCCGAAGACCTCGATGGTGCCCGATGTGGGATTGGCGATGCCGGTGATGCAGTGGATGGTGGTGGATTTGCCCGCGCCGTTGGGGCCCAGGAAGCCGAAGAAATCGCCTTCGTTGACGGTCAGCGACAGATCATCGACCGCGACATTGCCGCGGCGATAGACCTTGCGCAAATTCCTGATCGAAAGGGCGGGGGTGGGCATGGAACTGTTATATGGACCGCGCCGGCGCTTTGCCAACCGGAAGGGCCGAAATTTCCCCCTTGGTGTGGCGAATCGGCATGCGTTTAAGCCCTAGTAGGTACGGGGCTTTGCCAGCGGCGCGCCCCAGGTGTGCGCCGGCGGCACTTCGACGCCGCCCGACGGCGTCACGGGACGGCCGCCATAGCCGCCCTGCGTCATCAGCCGATCATAAAGCACAATGGCGCCGGCCATGCCGACATTGATGGAAAAGCGGGTCGGTATCTTCACCACGAATTCGCACACGGACAGCATCTGCGGCGACAGCGAATAGCGCTCCGCCCCGAAGACATAGGCTGCGCGCATCGGGTGGCGGAAACGCGGCAGTTCTATCGCGTCATCGGTGATCTCCACCCCCACCAGCCGGCAGCCCAGCGGCAGGCGGAAATCATCCGGATGGGCGAAGGAATAAAAAGGCAGCATGCCTTCGGCGTTGCTGGTGTCGCTGTTGGCGTCCGACAGTTTCAGGCGCGGGGCGATGGAGAAGAAGAAACTGGCGTCAAAGGCGTGGGCGATCCGCACCAGGTTGCCCAGGTTCATCGGCTTGGAAACGCCTTCTACGCCTACGCCAAAATAACCACGCATGCGGCAGGACTAACCGATTCAGCCGCGTGCGCCTATTGCTGTTTCAGGGCCGCGGCCTGGGCGGCATCCTGCTGGTCCAGCGCCGGGGTCTGATACTGGACATCACGGATGATGCAGACGCCAGGCCTTGTCGGGTCGTGGAACAGCACCGAATCACCCTTGGAGACACAGGACAGGTTGCTGGTGCCGTTGGTCTTGAAGCGCAGACCCAGGGGATACTGAAGGTCGAAGCACTGGCCGATGAAATTCACCCGGTAGCGCTGGCGGTCCCGGCCAATCACGATCAGCGAGCGGTTTCCCGGCACGGGCTTGAAGTCATACATGTTGACCTGGCGCAGGCAGACCGGCTCCGATGGCGCGGCTGGTTGTGGGGCCGGCTGGGCCATGGCCGGTACGGCAGAGCACATAAGTGCGGCGGTCAAAAGATAACGGGTCATGCTATCCTCCTTTGCCCTTCCTCGCGCATTCTACACCGCGGGAACGGATTGCTTCCATCCTGACTTTATCTTCATCAGCCACTGCATTCGCCAGAAACTGCCAGCCGGGTGTCCCATGTCTGAACCCCGACCCAAGCCCGGCCTGCGCTCGCGGGTGCACACGGCGCCCCTGCTCACGCAGCTGGGCCCGGGCCTGATCACCGGCGCCGCCGATGACGATCCCAGCGGCATCGCCACCTACAGCCAGGGCGGCGCCCAGTTCGGCTTCAACCTGCTCTGGACCATGCTGCTCACCTTCCCGTTGATGACGGCGATCCAGATGGTGAGCGCCCTGATCGGCCGCGTCACCGGCCGGGGGCTGGCCTACAATATGGGCCAGGTGATGCCGCGCCCCTTGGTGCTGGGGCTGTTGGCGCTCCTGTTCATCGCCAATACCATCAATGTGGGCGCCGACCTGGCGGCGATGGGGGAATCAGCCAAGCTGGTCACTGGCGTCAACCAGCATGCCGCCACCCTGTTCTTCGCCTTCCTGTCACTGGGCCTGCAGCTTTTCATCCCCTATCGCCGCTATGCCCGGCTGCTGACGGTCCTGACCTTCAGCCTGTTCGCCTATGTCGCGCTGCTGTTCTTCCTGCATCTGGACTGGGCCGCGATCGGGGCCGGGCTGATCGGGCTTCATCCCAACCTGACCGATGACGCGGCCACCACCATCGTCGCCATCTTCGGCACCACCATCAGCCCCTATCTGTTTTTCTGGCAAAGCTCGCAGGAAGTGGAAGAAGTGGATCAGAAGCCCGACGAGCATCCGCTGGTGGATAAGCCAGATGAGGCCCCTGAAGCCATCGCCCGCATCCGCGTGGACACCATCGCCGGCATGGCCGTTTCCAACCTGATCGCAATCGCCATCATGATCGCGACCGGCGCCACCCTGCATGCCCATGGCATCACCAACATCAACACCGCCGCCGATGCCGCCGGCGCGCTCAAGCCCATCGCCGGGCGCTTCGCCTTCGCCTTGTTCGCGATCGGCATCATCGGCACCGGCTTGCTCGCCATTCCGGTGCTGGCCGGATCGGCCGGTTATGCGGTGGCCGAAGCGCTGGACTGGAAACTGGGCCTGGACAATATGCCCTGGCAGGCGCGGGGTTTTTATTCGGTGATCGGGGCTGCGACCTTGCTGGGGCTGGGCATTGACTGGTCGCCGATAGACCCGATCAAGGCGCTCTACTGGAGCGCGGTGCTGAACGGGGTGATCGCGGTGCCGATGATGGCGGCCCTGATGTATGTCGCGGGCCATAAAAGCAAGATGGGCGACTTCCGCACCGGCTGGGCTCTGGGCGGGCTGGGCTGGGTATCCACCGCCGTGATGGCGGCAGCGACCGTCACCATGTTATATGTGACTTTTAAATAGACGGGATTTTGAAATGTTCACCGTACTGGGCTGGATCATATTCGGCGCCTTTGTCGGCTGGCTTGCGACCCTGATCATGGGCAAGCAGGGCAGCGGCTGCCTGGTCAATGTCGCGCTGGGACTGGTGGGCGCGCTGGCGGGCGGCCTGCTGTTCAGCGCGCTGGGGCCGGGATTTCACTACGATCGCCACGGTTTCATCATCTCCACCCTGGTGGCGGTGATCGGCGCCATCATCGTGCTGGCGATCTGGAACGCCATCACCGGCCACAGGCCGCTGCGGTAGCCCTCACCCTTCGACAGTCGCCAGCGACAGCGTCGTGCGACCAGGGTGAGGAAAAATCCTCACGCTGAGCTTGTCGAAGCATGAGCGGCTCCGCTCTATTTCCAACTATACTTGGCGTCGGCATAGCTTTCCGCCGCCGGCGCTACGCCCGTCACGCGGCAGAGTTCGCGATGGCCGCCCGGAATGCTGGTAACCACGTCATCGCCCACGGCAATGCAGCGGGTGAAGGAATGCAGCGAGATATAAGCGGCGCGGTCGACATGGATGCAGGTGGTATCCAGCTTCACCGCCCTTTCGTCCTGGCCAAAGGCGTTGCGGGCCAGAACCGTATGCAGTGACAGGGGGCGGGCGTTGTAGCGGCCGTCCTGGCTGGCATCGACGCAAACCGGTGTGCTTTGCGCGAAGGCGGGCGTGGCGGCGGCGAGCATGACAAACAGGACAGCATATTTCATGGCGCGCTCCGTGCCCGGATCGCCCCATCATAGCATGAAGTACCGCCTCTGTGCGGACAGTTCCAATCATTTATACATGAAGTGTTGTTTGTGTTTTTCTTGCCTGGCCGCACAATGTTGGCGGCCGGAGAATCTGCCACTCCGCAGCAGTTGCCAGACGGGAGCGATTGAGCATGAGCGGCGATGTGGACGTTCTGATTGTTGGCGCCGGCCCGACTGGACTGACCCTGGCCTGTGCCCTAGCTCGCAGGGGCGTCAGATTCCGTATCGTTGAAAAGATGCCAGTGCCCCCCACCGGTTCACGCGGCAAGGGCCTTCAACCCAGAAGCCTCGAATTGTTCGACGATCTGGGCGTGGTTTCGGATGTCGTTGCCGACGGCAAGTTCAACCTGCCGGTGCGCTATTACGATGAGGAGGGGCGCTTCAAGGAAGAGACCTTGCACCCCGCCGTGCCGGATCGGCCGGATGCGCCATATCTGGCCCCGCTCCTGATTCCGCAGTTCCGGGTCGAAGAGAAACTGCGCAACAAATTGAACGAACTGGGCGGCGCTGTTTCGTTTGGAACCAGCCTTTCGGCATTCCGGCAGGACAAGGATGGCGTCACCGCGACCCTTCAGGGACCTAGCGCGGAGATCACAGTCCGGTGCCGGCATCTGGTCGGCTGTGATGGCGGCAAGAGCACGATCCGCGAGATCGCCGGCATTTCCTTCGCGGGCGAAACCATCGAGTCCTACCGCATGTTGCTGGGTGATGCGCGCGTCGAAGGCCTGGACCGTGATCACTGGCATATATGGCGAAGCAAGACCGGCTTCTTTGCCCTATGTCCCCTGCCCTCGACCGACCTCTATCAGCTTCAAAGCTCTGTCGGACCGAACGAGGATCCCGAGGTATCCCTGGCGGCGATGCGAAGGCATGCGAAAGAGCGGGCGACGGGGGTCGACATACATGTCCTGGATGCAAGCTGGATGTCGCTCTGGCGGGCGAATGTGCGGATGGTGGATCGCTACCGCAGCAGCAATGTCTTCGTCGCGGGAGATGCGGCGCATGTTCGTTCGCCGGCCGGCGGTCAGGGCATGAACACGGGAATCCAGGATGGCTACAACCTCGGATGGAAGCTGGCGGCCGTGCTGGGCGGCGCCGACAATGGCCTGCTGGACAGCTATCAGGAAGAACGGCTTCCCATCGCGGCCTGGGTTCTGGGCTTGTCCACCGGGATGATGAATGCCGTCGCGAAAACAAGGACTCTCCAATTCCGCCGGGACGAACAGACCCTGCAGCTGGGCCTCGATTACCGGCATTCCAGTCTCAGCGTCGACACACGCGGGGAAGGCGAAGGCCTGCGGGCCGGCGATCGGGCGCCCCAGGCGCCCGGGCTGGAAGGCCCGCGGGGACCTTGCAGCATGTTCGATCTCCTGCGCGGGCCGCATTGGACCGTAATCGGCATGGGGATGCGCTGGCGCGGCCTTATCAAGGAGATTCTCACCGCGTTCCCCGGCAGCATGAAGGGTTATGCCATTTGCGATGGCGGCTCGGATTATTTCGACCGGGACGGTCATGCCAGAACCGCTTATGGCGAAAGCAGCCTTTATGTGATCCGGCCGGACAATTATGTGGGTCTGGCGACCGACGATTGCGATCTGGCCCGCGTCAGAGATTACATTCGCGCCAGCGGTGCCGGAACGTAATCGGATGACGCGCGGCCGATCACTCAGCAGAAAGGCGGCACCGGCTTTTTCTGTCCTGGTTGAATGCCGCCGATATGGGACAGAATCCGCGCATATCGCGGATCGCCGCGATGATAGGCCAGCACGCCGCGCATGATCGGCCCGGTGAAGTTGAGGGTGATGGTTCCATCCGCCGACATCAGCGCGGTTCCGATGCTGCCGGGTCCGCGGCAATCCAGCTGGGTGACCTGCGCCGAAGCGGAGGCCGTAAGCAGCAGCAGGAAGGCCATAGTCTTCATTTGGCCAGAAAGCCCAGAACCAGCCTGGTTGTGCCTTGCGGATTTTCTTCCATGATCCAGTGGCCGGAATCCGCAATCACGCCGCCCTGGACATTGCCGGCGACGTCGTCCAGCTCGGTCTTCATCTTCAGGCCATAGGATTTCTCGCCGCCCAGCGCCAGGACCGGGATGGTGAGCTTGCCCTTGGCGCGGAACCCGCGATTGTCCACACCATCCTGGGGAAAGGCCTTGAACTGCTCAAAGGCGTCATGCATGGCGTGCGGCCTGGCATAGAGGTTGGCGTAATGGACGCGTGTCGCCTCATCGATCTTTTCGGGATGCGCCGACAACTCGTCATAAAAGCGGTCGAGATAGATGCGCTCGCGTCCCGCCACCAGCCGTTCCTCGTCGGGCCCATAGAAATTGAAATGCCAGGCCTTGGGATTGGACAGTTGCGCCGCCCAGTTGCCCACGCCCGGCAGCGGCGCGTCGATCACCACCCATCTGGTGATGCGTGCGCGATATTGCGCGGCAAGCGCATAGCCCACCATGTTGCCGATATCGTGGGTGACAAGCTGGGCCTTGTCCACCTTCAGCGTGTCCATCACGCCGGCGATGTCGCGCGCCTCATTGGCCTTGGTGTAGCCGGTGTCGGGATGCGCCGACAGGCCCATGCCGCGCAGGTCGGGCGCGATCACGGTGTGGCTGGCGACCAGCTTGGCCGCAATGGGCGCCCACATGTCGCCGGTATCGCCAAAGCCGTGCAGCAGCACCATCGCCGGCCCCTGCCCGCCGACCCGGACATAAAGCTCGGTGCCGTTGGTCTTGATGGTTTGGGTTTTGAAGGAAGCTGGGAACGGCTCGACGGCGAAGGCGGGCACCGTAACAATCAAAGCAATGAGTGCGCCAAAAATCGACCGGAACATCAAGATACCCCTATTGAACGTCAATTAATGGATTCATTATGACACGCCTGATTCTCTATGAAGAGGCTGACATGGGCCGTCCTCGCAGAGCCGAAAACAGACCTGCATCATTTCACGACTTAGCACACGCCGCTGGAGAAGGCATCTGGAACGCGGCTGCCGTTTTTCGTCAGTATTGCGAAATAAGAGATGCTGGCGGTTTCCCAGAAATATTATTCAACCAAAGAGACGGATATTCAGTCTTTGATGGCCTCCAGCGAGACATTCTTATAAATCGAATGCGTCACGAGCGCACTTGAGTCACCTTGGAATTGTGTATCGAATTTTCAGAGTAGTACCCTTACCCTTGGGCGGCTCGCTTAGTATTTCGTCTCCCGATTGCATACTCTGGCGCATCACGCTGCAACAATTCGGCATTGCATGCGACTTGCCCGGATAACCACCAACATCTCGATGCAATTCACCCGAAGACAATTCTAAGAACCGTAGCCCTCGCTCTTTGGCATCCTGAAACCTTCTTTCGAGGTTCGCTCGGAAATCTGATGCGTGCTGCCGTTCATTCATTCTCTACTCCGCCACAGGTTTGTGCAGATAAATCTCCCCGCCAGCCTGCTTGAACTCCTCAGATTTTTTCGCCATCGCGGCGCGGATTTCCGCCGTGGACAGCGTGTCATTGGTGCCCTTGGCGGCGTCGCGCACTTCCTGGGAAATCTTCATGGAGCAGAATTTCGGCCCGCACATGGAGCAGAAATGCGCGATCTTGGCGCCGTCCGCCGGCAGGGTCTCGTCGTGATAGAGCTGGGCGGTTTCCGGGTCGAGGGCCAGGGCGAACTGGTCACGCCAGCGGAACTCGAACCGCGCCTTTGACATGGCGTCGTCCCAGATGCGCGCCGCCGGATGACCCTTGGCAAGATCGGCGGCGTGGGCGGCGATGCGGTAGGCGATCACACCGGCCTTCACATCGTCGCGGTCGGGCAGGCCCAGATGCTCCTTGGGCGTGACATAGCAAAGCATGGCGCAACCGAACCAGCCGATCATCGCCGCGCCGATGGCCGAGGTGATGTGGTCGTAGCCGGGCGCCACATCGGTGGTCAGCGGTCCAAGGGTATAGAACGGCGCCTCGTCACAGGCCTTGAGCTGCCGGTCCATGTTTTCCTTGATCTTGTGCATCGGCACATGGCCGGGGCCTTCGATCATCACCTGCACATCATGCTTCTGTGCGATCTTGTTCAACTCGCCCAAGGTGTCCAGCTCGGCGAACTGGGCGGCGTCATTGGCATCAGCGGTCGAGCCCGGCCGCAACCCGTCACCCAGGCTGAAAGACACGTCATATTGTTTCAGCAGTTCGCAGATGTCGTCAAAATGCGTGTAGAGGAAATTCTCCTTGTGATGCGCCAGACACCATTTGGCCAGGATGGAGCCGCCGCGCGAGACGATGCCAGTGACGCGGTCCGCCGTCAGCGGGATATGCGCCAGCCGCACCCCGGCATGGACGGTGAAATAATCCACCCCCTGCTCGCACTGCTCGATCAGCGTGTCGCGATAGATCTCCCAGGTCAGGTCCTCGGCCACGCCGCCGACCTTTTCCAGCGCCTGGTAGATCGGCACCGTGCCGATCGGCACCGGGGAATTGCGCACGATCCATTCGCGGATGGTGTGGATGTGACGCCCGGTCGACAGGTCCATCACCGTGTCGGCGCCCCAGCGGATGGACCAGACCATCTTGTCCACTTCCTCACCCACGCCACTGGTCACCGCGCTGTTGCCGATATTGGCGTTGACCTTGGTGAGGAAGTTCCTGCCGATGATCATCGGCTCGGTCTCGGGATGATTGATGTTGGACGGAATGATGGCGCGGCCTCGCGCGATCTCGTCGCGCACGAATTCGGCCGTAATCTCAAGCGGGATGCTGGCGCCGAAGCTGTTGCCATCAGCCAAGGCCGAGCGCCCCAGATTCTCGCGCACGGCGATATATTTCATCTCCTGGGTGATGATCCCCTGGCGCGCATAATGCAGCTGGGTGACATTTCTGCCTGGCTTGGCGCGCAACAGCTTGACACTTCCATTTTGGGCATTGGCGCGGTCGAACTGCGGCACGGTCAGCTTCTCGCCCGGCTTCAGGCCATCGTCTTCCGGCCTGCGTTCGCGGCCGACATATTCCTCGACATCGCCGCGGGCGAGTATCCAGTCGCGGCGAAGGCCGGCCAGGCCCTTGTCGATATTAATCTCGATGTATTCATCCGTATACGGACCAGACGTGTCGTACAGCCGCACCGGCGGCTCGCCGCCGGACAGCGGCACTTCGCGGAACGGCACGCCGCTTAACATAAGCTTGCGCGAGCCGGGCAGCGGACCACGGGTAATAGAAAGCGACTTGTCGAGAATGGGCTTGTTCATGGCAACCTCTCCCTACGCCGGTCTGAACCGGATCAGGTTCTAAGGGATCCGCGGGATTGCGGTCTCAGTCCTCCGAAGCCTTGGGCGAAGGAGGACACCCCTGGGAAGCGGTGATCCTACCGCGCAAGCCTAGCTGGCCGCAAACTGTTTGAACTCCGAAATCACGGCCCTCACCGCGGCCGCCACGATCTTTTGCCCGGCTGCGACATTGGCCTGGCCGGGATCGGAACCGATACGGCCATCCGGGAAGCGGCGGCGGAAATCATCGGCATCCAGGATCGGCCCGGTGGGCGCGATGCGCGGGCTCATCGGCACCTGCTTTTGCGCCTCGGGATAGCCGAACCAGGTCACCGACACTTCCGAGGGCGTGGCATGGCTGCCCTCGCCCACCGGGAAAAGCTGGCGGCAGAGGTCCATCACCCCGGGAAGCTCCCACCAGTTGCGCAAGGAACAGCGCAGCGGTGGATGATTGGCGCCGGCCCGGTCGAAACTCACGCCGTGGTATATTTCGGAAAATGCCGCGGTGATGGTGGCGATGTTGCCGCCATGGCCGTTCAGCCAATAGATGCGCTCAAAGCCGTGGCGCACCAGCGACTGGGCCCAGTCCATCATCGCCGCGATCATGGTGGAGGGGCGCAGCGTGATGGTGCCGGGAAAGCCCATGTGATGCTGGGCCTGGCCGACATTGAAGGTGGGACCTACCAGAAAGCCGGCCTCATCGCCCGCCCGCCGGCCGATGATCTCCGGACACAGGGCGTCGGTGCCCAAGAGGCCATTGGGACCATGCTGTTCGGTGGATCCGATGGGAATCAGGATGGCCTTGGACCTGGCCAGATAGGCCTCGATCTCGGGCCAGGTGGAGAGGTGAAGTTGCATGGACCGCCTTGCGGAAAACCCAGCGATCATAGCACCATCACACCAGACGCAAGCCCAAAAGAGTCCCACATGTCTGATCAGCTGTTCCCCGTTCCCGAGGAATGGAAAAAGCGCGCCTTCATGACCGGAGCCGAGTATGAGGCGGCCTATGCGGAGTCGATAAAAGACCCGGATGGATACTGGCGCAAGGAAGCCGCAAGGCTGGACTGGCTGAAGCCCTTCAGCAAGGTCAAGAATGTCTCCTGGGACCCGGCCAATCTCTCGATCAAATGGTTCGAGGATGGGGCCCTGAATGTCTCGGCCAACTGCATCGACCGGCATCTGGACAAGCGCGGCGATCAGACTGCCATCATCTGGGAAGGCGATGACCCCAAGGTTTCAAAGCATATTTCGTACACGGAACTGCACCGGCAAGTTTGCCAATTCGCCAATGTGCTGAAGGCGCAGGGCGTCAGCCGCGGCGACCGGGTCACCATCTACATGCCGATGATCCCGGAAGCCGCCTATGCCATGCTGGCCTCGGCACGCATCGGAGCGGTGCATTCGGTGGTGTTCGGCGGCTTCTCGCCCGACAGCCTGGCCGGGCGCATCACCGATTGCGACAGCAAGATCGTGATCACTTCGGATGAAGGCGTGCGCGGCGGCAAACCGGTTCCGCTGAAAAAGAATACCGACGAGGCGTTGGCCAAGGCGCCTGGTGTCACCAGCGTGATCGTGGTCAGGCACACCGGCGGTTCCGTCGAGATGAAAGCGGGGCGTGACGTCTGGTATCACGAGGAAGCGGCGAAAGTGCCCGCCGACTGCCCGGCCGAAGCGATGGGCGCGGAAGACCCGCTGTTCATTCTTTACACTTCAGGCTCGACCGGAAAGCCCAAGGGCGTGCTGCACACCACCGCCGGCTATCTGCTCTGGGCCGCCTATACCCATCATTACGTGTTCGACTATCACGAGGGCGAAGTCTACTGGTGCACCGCCGATGTCGGCTGGGTGACGGGCCACAGCTATATCCTTTATGGCCCGCTGGCCAATGGCGCCACCACCCTGATGTTCGAGGGCGTGCCCAATTATCCCACCAGCTCGCGCTTCTGGGAGGTGATCGACAAGCACAAGGTCAACACCTTCTACACCGCGCCTACCGCCATCCGCGCCCTGATGCGTGACGGCGATGCGCCGGTGGCAAAAACCAGCCGCGCCTCCTTGCGCCTGCTGGGCTCGGTCGGCGAGCCGATCAACCCGGAAGCCTGGCTGTGGTATCACCGGGTGGTGGGCGATGGGCGCTGCCCGATCATGGACACCTGGTGGCAGACCGAGACCGGCGGCCACCTGATCACGCCGCTGCCTGGCGCCACCGATCTCAAGCCCGGCTCGGCCACCCTGCCGCTTCCGGGCATCGTGCCGGAAATCGTCGATGCCGACGGCAAGGTGCTGGAAGGCGCGGTCACCGGCAATCTCTGCATCGCCGACAGCTGGCCGGGCCAGATGCGCAGTGTCTATGGCGATCACCAGCGTTTCATCGACACCTATTTCAAGACCTATCCGCACAAATACTTCACCGGCGACGGCTGCCGCCGCGACGAGGACGGTTATTACTGGATCACCGGCCGGGTGGACGATGTGATCAATGTCTCAGGCCATCGCATGGGCACGGCGGAAGTGGAAAGTGCGCTGGTCGGCCACAGGCACGTGGCCGAGGCCGCGGTGGTCGGCTACCCCCATGACATCAAGGGCCAGGGCATCTACGCCTATGTGACCTTGAAGGCGGGCGTGCAGGCGAGCGACGCGCTGAATGACGAGTTGAAGAAATTCGTCGGCCATGAGATCGGCCCCATCGCCAGGCCCGATGTGATCCAGTTCGCGCCCGGCCTGCCCAAGACCCGCTCCGGCAAGATCATGCGGCGCATCCTGCGCAAGATCGCGGAAGGCGACACCTCCAGCCTGGGCGATATCTCCACGCTGGCCGATCCATCGGTGGTGGATGATCTGGTGAAGAACAGTGAGGCGCGGCGCGCGTAAGCGCGTGAGCAGGTCCAGTGGACCTGCGAAAGCAACGAACGCCGCGAGCTTGGGCGAGCGGCAGGACAGAGGCTGGATGTTTGTTTTTTTGTACCTGCTCGCAGCCATGGGTGTCGCCTATTGGGCCAAGCTCGACCGGCGCAATCCGGGCCTGTGGTTCGTCGCGTCCCTGATCCTGACGCCGCTGGGCGCCAGCATCGCCTTGATGGTGATGGACCATTATTTCAGCCGCTAGGTTGCGCTCGCCGTTATTCTTCGATTGTCATGGCCCGCGAATGCGGGCCACCCAGATGACGTCAGCGCCTGATCTTCAGAAAGATCGCGAAACCAACTGGATGGCCCACACGGAGTTTACACTCCGGCCGCGCGCTCGCGCGGACCGGGGTGGTGGGCCATGACAAAGTAAGCTAACTCTGCCTGCCGCTCGCTCAAGCTCGCGACGCTCGGCACTAAAAGCGGGTCGTGCCTCGCCCACTCATCGCCGCATACCCATCCATGGCGGTGGCGAGATCGATGTCCTTCTGCGTCACCCCACCCGCGTCATGCGTCGCCAGGGTCACATCCACCTTGTTGTAGACATTGAACCATTCCGGATGGTGATCCATCTTGGCCGCCAGCAGCGCCGCGCGCGTCATGAAGGCGAAGGCGGCGTCGAAATCCACGAACTGGAATTTGCGGGTGATCGCCTCGCGGTCTTTGGCCAGTTGCCAGTCGGGCAGCCGCCTCAGCGCCGCTTTCAATTCTTCAATCGTCAATTTCGCCATCGAAGCCTCCCGTGTCGTAATTCCTCAGGGGATATTCCTGTTCCACCCGGTAGATGCTGCCATCGCTGGTCAGCTTGCTGGAATAAAGACAAAACGCCCCCACCGTGAACAGGTCGCTGGTATAAAGCGCATTGTCGGTCAGCCATTGCCGCACCCGGTCCAGCTCGGGATGACGCAGCCGCGCCAAAGTGACGTGCGGGGTGAATTTGTGCGCATACTTGTCTCCCGCAGAGGGGGGCTGGCCGACCCGGCGGATGGCCGTCTCCACCTTGCGCTGCAAATGCTCCAGCAGATCGTTCCTGCGCGCCGCCGCCCACAGCGAATGTGGCTGCTTGTTGCCGAACTGGCCCACGCCATGCAGCTGCAGCTCAAAGGCGGGTGCATCGATTCCCGCCAGCGCATCGTCCAGGGCGCGGCCATCGCGGCCATCCACCTCGCCGATGAAGCGCAAGGTCAGGTGCAACTGTTCGCGCGCCTGCCAGCGTGCGCCCGGCACGCCACCCTGCAGCAGCATCAGCCCCTGCGCTATCGCCTCCGGGATGGAAAGGGCCACGAACAGCCGCATCGCTCACGCCATGCGCCGGATCGGCAGGCGGTTGCGGAACAGAAACAGCATCGCGCCATAGCCCAGGCCCGCCAGCAGGATCGCCGCCGCCAGCGCCACCACATCGCCGTGCGTTTTCAGCAGGTTCGCGCCCGCCCATGCGCCCGCGCCGCAGGCCAGCGCCGCCAGCAGGGAGGCCGGCAGGGCCTTGAGAAAAATCTTTTCGATCGCCAGCAAGTCGCGGCTGCGGCCGAGCCAGATCAGAATGACGACATTGGTCCAGGCGCCGATCGCAGTACCCAGCGCAATGCCGGCCACGCCCATGTGCAGCCCCCAGACAAAGAAAAGCTTGGCGGCGATATTGACGGCGACCGCGGTCACGGTGGCGCGCACCGGCGTCATGGTGTCGTGACGGGCGTAAAAGGTGGATTGCACGATCCGGATCATCGCCATGGCCGGCAGGCCAATGCCATAGGCCGCCAGCGCCGCCGCCGCCGCCGCCGCCGCGTCATGGCGGAAGGCGCCATGCGCCAGATAGGCGCTCATGATGGTGTCGGGAATGAGAATAAAGGCAGCCATGAACGGCAATGTCAGAAGCAGGCTCATCGCCGCGCTGCGATTCTGCGCGGCATGCGAGCCCTTGGTGTCGCCCCTGGCCAGCCGGGCGGACATTTCCGGCAACAGCACCGTGCCCAGCGCCGCACCCAGCACTCCCAACGGCAGTTGGTTGATGCGATCGCCGTAATAAAGCGCGGTGCGGCTGCCGACGGGAAGCCAACTCGCCAGGATGGTGTCGATGAAGGGCGAGATCACCAACGTGGTCGCCCCGATGGTCACCGCGCCAAAGGCCTTGAAAAATTCTCCGATCTCTCGCGACCAGCGTGGCCAGGTGAAGGTGAGCCACAGCCCTTCTCGCGCGCCCGCCCACAGGATGAAAACCAGCTGCGCCACCCCACCCAGGGTGACGCCCCAGGCGGCCGCATAGGCGGCATTGGGAAACCAGTGCCAGGCGATCAGGGTGGCGATCATCGCCAGGTTCTGGAAATTCGACCAGGCGGCGGCGGCCCAGAATTTCTCGATGGCATTGAGCATGGCCGACAGCTGCACCGCCACCAGGGTCAGGATCAGATAGGGAAAGGTGATGCGCGCCAGCCGGACCGTCAGGTTGAAGCGTTCGGGATCATCGCTCCAGCCCGACGCCAGCACCCGGATGATGGCAGGCATGAAAATGGTGGCCAATGCCAGAAGGACGATCTGCGCCGCCATCTGCCAGGCGAAAATGTCGTTGGCGAATTTGGCCGCCGCTTCGTCCTCACCCCGCGCCCGAAGCGCGGCGTAGCGCGGCAGGAAGGCGGGATTGATGGTGCCTTCGCCGAAGATGGCGCGGAAATTGTTGGGAAAGATGAAGGCGACGAAAAAGGCGTCCGACAGGATGCCGCTGCCGAGCGTCCAGGCCAGCACCATGTCGCGGGCAAACCCGGTCAGGCGTGACAGCAGGGTGAAGCCGCTGACGGACGCGAGCTTCCTGAGCATCAGTGGTTCTTGCCTTCTTCTGGCACCAGCTTTTTCACAAAGGGAAGAATGCGCGCCACGATCACCTTCACGCCTGCGGGATTGGGATGCATGCCGTCCGCCTGGTTGAGTTTGGGATTGAGCGCCACCCCGTCCAGGATGAAGGGATAGAATAGCACATGATAGTCCCTGGCCAGCCGGGGATAGATGGCGTCGAATTCCTTCACATAATCGGCGCCGAGATTGCGCTGGGCATGCATGCCGGTCAGCAGCACTTTGACATGATCCGCCTTCAGCCTGTCCAGGATGGCGCGCAGGTTCTTGTCGGTCTCCGACGGCGCGATGCCGCGCAGCATGTCATTGGAGCCCAGCTCCAGGATGACCGCATCGGGATGATCGGCCAGTGACCAGTCCAGCCGCGCCAGCCCGCCGGCCGAGGTGTCGCCCGAAACCCCGGCATTGGTGACCACCGCGTCAATGCCGCTCTTCTTCAGCGCCGCCTGCAATTGCACGGTGAATTCGGTCCCGGGCGGCAGGCCATAGCCCTGGGTCAGGCTGGTGCCCAAAGCGAGAATCTTTAGGGGAGCCGCAACGGCTGGCCCCGCCACCACCATGATCGCCAGCAGAACTGTGCTAAGCAACGCCTTGAAACCGCGCGTCATAATACTTTTATCCTGAACATGCCGAACAATCCCCCGCCCGCCCTTTCCCTGCAAGATGTCAGCCTGACGCTGAAAAGCCTGGCGGGTCCGGTGGACATTCTGAACCAGGTGTCGCTGGAGGTGGCGCCGGGCGAGACCGTGGCGCTGACCGGGCCGTCCGGTTCCGGCAAGTCCTCGCTCCTGATGGTGGCGGCAGGTCTGGAGAAACCCTCGAGCGGTCGCATCGCCGTCACCGGCACCGACATTACGAAAATGGGAGAAGACGCGCTGGCGCGCTTCCGGCTGGGCCGGGTGGGCGTGGTGTTCCAGAGTTTTCACCTGATTCCCACCATGACGGCGCTGGAAAATGTCGCCGTGCCGCTGGAGCTGATGGGCGTGTCGGATGCTTTCGCGCGCGCGGAAAAGGAACTGCGCGGGGTGGGCTTGATCCAGCGTACCGATCACTATCCCGGGCAATTGTCCGGCGGCGAGCAGCAGCGCGTGGCGCTGGCCCGCGCTCTGGCGCCGGGGCCGCAGATCCTGTTCGCCGACGAGCCCACCGGCAATCTGGATGGCGCGACGGGCGCCGGCATCGCGGATCTGATCTTCGCGCTGAATGCCGAGCGCGGCGCCACCCTGTTTCTGGTGACGCATGAGGAATCGCTGGCCCGGCGCTGCGGCCGGATGCTGCGGATGGCGGACGGAAAGATCGTGGCGAATGGCTGAACTGCGGCTGGCCCTGCGCTTTGCCCGGCGCGAGCTGCGCGGCGGCTTTCAGGGTTTTCGCATCTTCTTCCTTTGCCTGCTTCTGGGATCGGCGGCGATTTCGGGCGTGGAATCGCTGAGCGACGCCTTCCTCACCGGCCTGCAGGACCAGGGCCAGGTGCTTCTGGGCGGCGATGTCTCGGTCAATCTGGTGCATCGTCCCGCCACCTCCAAAGAACGCGCCTTTCTCGACGCCCAGGGCCGCGTCTCCGAAGCGATCTCCATGCGCGCCATGGCCTATGCCCGCGACAACAAGGGCCGCCAGCTGGTCGAGTTGAAAGGCGTGGATGACCGCTGGCCCCTGTTCGGCGCACCCGCCTTCACGCCCGCGCAAAATTTGCGTGATGTGATCGCCTGCGAGGATGACGGGGTCTGCGGGGCGGCGGCCGAACAGAGCCTGCTCGACCGGCTGCATGTGAGGCGCGGCGACCTGATCAAGCTGGGCGACGCCACCTTCCGCATCATGGCGGTGCTGGACAGCGAGCCGGACCGCATCTCCACCGGCTTCACCTTGGGGCCGCAGCTTCTGGTTTCCGCACGCGGCCTGCCCGCCACCGGCCTGGTCACGCCGGAAAGCCTGATCGACTATACCTATCGCGTCGCACTGAAGAATGCCGGCACCGAGCCGGCACAATCGCGCGCCGCCATCGCCGGTTTCCGGGCCCGCGCACAGGCCGCTTTTCCTGACGCCGGCTGGAACATCCGCGACCGCACCGATGCCGCGCCCGGCATCAAGCGCTTTGTCGAACAGCTCACCATGTTCCTCACCCTGGTGGGACTGGTGGCCCTGGGCGTGGGCGGGGTTGGCGCGGGCCAGGCGATCCTCGCCTTCCTCGACCGCAAGCGCGCCGACATCGCCATCCTGAAGACACTGGGCGCCTCGGGCGGCTTTGTCTTTCTGGTCTTTTTCCTGCAGGTGATGATGGTGGCGGTGCTGGCGACGGTGCTGGGCGCGGCGCTCGGCGCGGCGCTCCCCTTCGCCACAGTCTGGACCTATGGCGCCAAGCTCCCGGTGCCGCCCAGCTTCGGGCTTTATCCGGTGCCGCTGCTTCTATCGCTGGCCTTCGGGCTGCTGTCGGCCGTGACTTTCGCGGTGCCGCCGCTGTCGCGCGCCCGCGCCGTGCCGCCGGCAAGTCTTTTTCGCGATCTGATCGTGCCTGCCAAAACCAGCGGCCAGAATTTCTATCGCGCCATTTCAGCCGCCGCCGCCATCGGCATCGCCGTGCTTACCCTGCTGGTCGCGCCCTCGCCGGTGTTCGCGGCGGAGTTTCTGGCCGGCGCGGTTGCGGCGCTGGCCTTGCTGCGGCTGCTGGCGGAAGGCCTGCGCCGTGCCATCGCCGCCCTGCCCCGTTCACGCTCGCCCTTGCTGCGCCTGGCCCTGACCAATCTGGTGCGGCCGGGTGCGGCCACCGGCGGGGTGGTCACCGCGCTGGGATTGGGCCTCACTTTGCTCGCCACCGTGACCCTGCTCAATGCCACCATCAACACCCAGGTGTCCGGCGCGCTGCCGGCGCGGGCGCCCAGTTTCTTTTTCGTGGATATCCAGCCGGATGAAGCGGCGAGCTTCGATTCCGTCGTCACCGGCTTTTCCGGCGCATCCGACTACAAACGCACACCCATGATCCGGGGGCGGATCACCGCGCTCGATGGCGTGCCGTCAGCCGATGCCAAGGTCGCGCCCGACGCCAAATGGGCGCTCAACGGCGACCGCGGCATCACCTATGCCGCCACGCCTCCCCCCGGCACCGTCATCACCGAGGGGCAATGGTGGCCGGCCAATTATCGCGGCCCCACCCTGATCTCGCTGGACCAGTCGATCGCCCAGGGCACGGGACTCCGAATCGGCGATTCCATGACCTTGAATGTCTTGGGCCGCAGCTTCGAGGGCCGCATCGCCAATCTGCGCAAGGTGGATTTCACCACCGGCGGGCAGAATTTCGTGCTGGTGCTGTCGCCGGGCCTGATCGACAAGGCGCCGCACGCCTTTCTGGCCACGGTGCGGGTGACGGACGCCCAGGAGAACGCCATGTACCTGGCGGTGACCGACCGCTTTCCCAACATTTCCACCGTGCGGGTGAAAGACGCCATCCAGCAGGTACAGGACCTGCTGTCTTCGCTGGCTGAGGGCGTCAGCGCCGCCAGCCTGGTGACCATTCTGGCCGGCTTGCTGGTGCTGGCGGGCGCCATTGCGGCGGGCGCCCGCGCCAGGCTTTACGACGCCACCATCCTGAAGGTGCTTGGCGCCACCCGCGCCCGCATCGCCCTGGTCTATGCCATCGAATATGGCGTCCTGGGCGCGGCCACGGGCGCCATAGCGCTGCTGGCCGGCACCCTGGCGGCCTGGATCATCGCCTTTTCCATCCTGGATGTGCCGCTGACCTTTGACTTGAAAGCGGTGGTTGTGACGGTTGCGGGCGGCGGCGCGGCCACCCTGTTTTTCGGCCTTTTGGGGGCGCTTGGCGCGCTCCGCGCCCGCCCGGCACGGCGGCTGCGGACGGCTTAAGCGTTGTTAATCCTTCACATAAAGGTTTTCGGGCGGTTTTCGGACGGCCTTGATACCACCGGCCCAAACCACGATATACTGGGGGTCAAAGGAGTAACCTATGGCTGACTACGACAACCGACTTGTGCGTGGCGCGACGACCGTCGCCGACACGATGGATACCGGCCTGCGCGCGCATATGCTGCGGGTCTATAATTACATGGTGGGCGCGCTGGCGCTGACCGGCGTGGTGGCCTATGTGGTCTCCAGTACGCCGGCGCTGCTGAACGTCCTCTACCATGAGGTGGTGACCGCCAATGGCGTGGCGCTGTCGCCGACCATTCCGGGCTGGATCGTGATGCTGGCGCCGCTGGCGCTGGTCTTCTTCCTCTCCTTTCGAATCATGCAGATGAGCCAGGCGGCCGCGCAGGCGACCTTCTGGGCCTATGCCGCATTGGTCGGGGCTTCACTGGCTTCGATCCTGATCGTCTATACCGGCGCCAGCGTGGCGATGACCTTCTTCGTCACCGCCGCCACTTTCGGCGTCATGAGCCTGTGGGGTTACACCACCAAGCGGGACCTGACCGGCTTCGGCCATTTCCTGTTCATGGGCCTGATCGGCATCCTGCTGGCCAGCCTCGCCAACTTCTTCTTCAGGTCGCCGGCCATCAATTTCGTGGTCAGCATCCTCGGCGTGTTGATTTTCACCGGCCTGACCGCCTGGGACACCCAGAAGATCAAGAACACCTACTATCAGGTGGGCGGCGACACCGCGGTGGCGGGCAAGGCGGCGATCATGGGCGCGCTGGCGCTCTATCTCGACTTCCTCAACATCTTCCTGTTCCTGCTGCGCTTCATGGGCAACCGGCGTTAGACAACGCTGAATCGTAAAAAGAAAAGGCCCGGTGAAAATACCGGGCCTTTTTTCTTCTCTCCATGGCCGGGCTTGACCCGGCCATCCAGGAACAGCTTTTGGTGGCCGCGCTTTCGCGCGGCGCTGGATGGGCGGCTCAGGGCCGCCCATGGAGAAGAAGGTGCTATTCCCTCGTCAGCGCCTTCAACAGTTTCCTGTCGAAGATCTTCAGCACTTGCGCCAATTCATGGCCGCGTTTGAGAATCACGCCGCCAGCCGCGACCACGCTGTACTGTCCCTGCTTCGCACGCAGCTTCGGCCGCTTCTCGATTTGGAACAGGGCCATCTCGGATGTGCGGCGAAAAATGGAAAAGACCGCAACCTCATCCAGGAAATCCAGCGCGTAATCCCGCCATTCTCCGGCCGAAACCATACGGCCATACAAAATGAGGATGCGGTTGAGTTCGTGGCGGTCGAAGGTGACCAGCATCGCTGGAGACATGTCACGCGCTGCAACAGCGCGGTGTAACGATATCGGTTCTTCCACCATTCATTGGAATGATGAGCCGGGAACTCGCGGCTCGCAAGCAGGGAACGCAATGATTCCTGTCGAAAATGTCACCGCTGCCCAGAAATGGTCACGATTGAACCAAATGGTGGCCACCTTCACGGGCGAGTGTGTGGGGGTCGGTTGGTTGTGAGTTGGCTCGGATTAACAAGCCCCCCAGCCCCTTTCCGGGTCGGCGTTGCGCCAACCGACAGTTTCCTCCCAAAAAAGAATCAGTCGGTCAGCGCACCTCCCCTGCGCGCGCGCAAGCGCGCTTGTATGGGAATGGCCCCTGCTGCCGCTCGCCCAAGCTCGCGGCGTTCGTCGATCTCGCAGGTCCACTGGACCTGCTCGTCCGCTTTCGCGGACCGCTTCTCACTCACGCATATTGGCGATGAAGGCGCGAAACCAGGCGGCATACTGGCCGAACAATCCTCCGATCGCGCCGATCAGCGCACAGATCATCACCCCATAGGGCAGGAATTTGTCGGGATGATCGCCCAGGAGATTCGCCACGCCCACCGCGGAAAGCCCGCAGGCCGCCCCGATCACCAGGCCGCCCAGTGAGCCCGCGATATAGCCGCGCGCCAGGTCGCGGGCATAGAGCAGCGCCGCGGTGCCTGCGATCATCATGCTGGCGAACAGCCCGAAATGGAGATCCAGAAAAGGGCGGAAATGCCCCGCCAGCACAAAGCCCGCCTCGCACAGCACACCCACCGCCAGGGCGCGATCCAGGATCTTGGTGTCGATCAGGGTTTTGGCGATCTTTTTCATGCTTAAAGCCTAACGTCCGGAACGGGGCGGTAAAGCGGGTTTTTGCCCACCCTTGCAGGTAAAAGCCGATTTCTCTGGAGCAACGCCCGATTTGGCAAATCGGCCTTGCTCCAGAAGCTTTGTTTGGCAAGCAATTGGCCGGAAAATCCTTCCGATTTTCCGGATTGCACTTTATGCAGTTCCCTCATGGCGGGCGAAACCCTGACAGGCGATCAGTTCCTTCGCGACCTCTGGTACATGCCGGCGCTGGCCAAAAGCTTGGCGCCCGGCCAGATGCGTCGCGAAATGCTTCTGGGCGAGCCGGTTCTGGTGGGGCGCCTGCGGTCGGGCGAGGCCTTTGCGCTGCGCGACATCTGCCCCCATCGCGGCGTGCCGCTGTCGGCGGGGCGCATTCTCGCCAATGACAATGTGGAATGTCCCTATCACGGCTGGCGCTTCAAGAAAGATGGCCGCTGCAGCAAGATTCCGTCCCTGGCCGGCCATGAAGACCTGGAGGAAGAAAATATCCGGGTGCGCAGCTATCCGGTCCGCGAGCAGGATGGGTTGATCTGGGTCTATATGGCGGCCAAACCCGGCGGGGAGCCCAGATCCGAACCGCCGTGGGTAGGCCGGAGCATCGGCCAGGCGAGCGAAGCGAAGCCGTCCGGCCGTGCGACCATTGAAAAAGTCCATCCCATGCGCTGGACCGAAACCCAGGCCTTTGGCTGCGGCATCGATCATGCCGTGATCGGGCTGATGGACCCGGCGCACGGTCCTTATGTCCATGCCCATTGGTGGTGGAAGAAGACGCCGCGGGTGAAAGAGAAGCATTATGCCCCGCTGCCCAACGGCTTTGTGATGACCAGGCACAAGCCGTCCAAGCCGGTCTACAGCCTCTTGGGAGAAGTCGAGACCGAGATCACCTTCGAGCTGCCTTCGACCCGATTCGAGATCATCACCGGCAAGCTGTTTGGCGCGGGCTTCAAGGTGGTGGGGCTGACGGTCTGCACCCCCCGGGACGCCGACAATACCGACGTGATCCAAGTGTTCTATTGGCCCTGGTGGCTGAACTTCATCTATCCCTTCTTCTGGGCCCTGGGTTCGACCTTCATTGGCGATGACCGCAAGATCGTGGAATTGCAGCGCGAGGGACTGAAATTCAACCCCAAGCTGATGCTGATCCAGGACAGCGACCAGCCGGCGATCTGGTATCACCGCATCAAGAAAGCCTGGGCGGACGCCACCGAAAACGGCACGGAATTCGTCAATCCTGTGCAGGAACGCACCCTGCGCTGGAGAAGCTGACCAGACCTGCCGGAGCATCGGCCGTGGAAAAGCGGAGCTTTTCCACAAAGGCCGTGCGACCATGTAAAAACTGGGGGTTGCGGCCCCGGTCCGACCCCGCTAAACGGTCCCCTTAACCTGCAATTCGGCCGGCCCAAGGTGCGCAATTCCCGCGCCTCCTTGCACTCGCACATGGTTGGCAGGGCTCGCGCTTCGGCCGGATCAAGTCCGGCCCCGCTGCCCGGCCATGACAAGGTTTTACGGAATGCCCAAACGCACCGATATCCACACCGTCCTGATCATCGGCGCAGGCCCCATTGTCATCGGCCAGGCCTGCGAATTCGACTATTCCGGCGCCCAGGCCTGCAAGGCGTTGCGCGAGGAAGGCTACCGGGTGGTGCTGGTCAACTCCAACCCCGCCACCATCATGACCGACCCCAATATGGCGGACGCCACCTATATCGAACCGATCACGCCGGAGATGGTGGAAAAGATCATCGCCCGCGAACGGCCCAATGTGCCCGAGGGCAAGGTCTTCGCCCTGCTGCCCACCATGGGCGGGCAGACCGCGCTCAACACCGCACTTTCGCTGCGCAAGATCGGCGCCCTGGAACGCCACAATATCGAGCTGATCGGCGCCACCGCCGACGCCATCGACAAGGCCGAGGACCGCGAGCGCTTCAAGCAGGCCATGGTCAAGATCGGGCTGGAAGTGCCCAAGGGCATCACGCTCAAGGGCCAGCTGCGCCAGAAGAAGGATTCGGCCGGCAATCCGATCTTCGACGGCAACCATACCCCGGTGATGGAGCTGGCGCCCGAGACCTTCTCCCAGGCGCTGTCGGCGCTGGACCAGGTGGGCCTGCCGGCCGTGATCCGCCCCAGCTTCACCATGGGCGGCACCGGCGGCGGCATCGCCTACAACCGCGAGGAATTCTTCGCCATCGTGGAATCGGGCATGGAAGCCTCGCCCACCGACGAAGTGCTGATCGAGGAATCGGTCTTGGGCTGGAAGGAATTCGAGATGGAGGTGGTGCGCGACAAGGCCGACAATTGCATCATCATTTGCTCCATCGAGAATATCGACGCCATGGGCGTGCATACCGGTGACAGCATCACCATCGCCCCTGCCCTGACCCTGACCGACAAGGAATACCAGCGCATGCGCTCGGCCTCGATCGCGGTGTTGCGCGAGATCGGGGTGGAGACCGGCGGATCGAATGTGCAGTTCGCGGTCAATCCGAAAGACGGCCGCATGGTGGTGATCGAGATGAACCCGCGGGTGTCGCGGTCATCCGCGCTGGCCTCAAAGGCCACCGGCTTTCCCATCGCCAAGATCGCGGCGAAACTCGCCTGCGGCTATACGTTGGACGAACTCAAGAACGACATCACCAAGGTCACGCCGGCCAGCTTCGAGCCGACCATCGACTATGTCGTCACCAAGATCCCGCGTTTCGCCTTCGAGAAATTCCCCGGCGCCGAGCCGCTGCTGACCACCTCGATGAAGTCGGTGGGCGAAGCCATGGCCATCGGCCGCACCTTTGGCGAGTCGCTGCAAAAGGCGCTGCGTTCGCTGGAGACGGGCCTGACCGGCTTTGACGAGATCGCGATGGACACCGATCCGGCCGCCATCCGCGCCGCGCTGTCGCGCGCCACGCCCGACCGCCTGCGGCTTACCGCACAGGCGATGCGCTACGGTTTCGCCCTGGAGGAGATCCAGCGCCTCACCGGTTATGATCCCTGGTTCCTGGGCGAGATCGAAACCATCGTCCGCACCGAGGAGCGGGTCCGCGCCAACGGCCTGCCCGGCGACGCCAAGGGTTTGCGGCGGTTGAAGTCCATGGGCTTCTCCGATGCGCGGCTGGCCGCGCTCACCGGGCAGAAGGAAGCGGCGGTGCGCGGAAGCCGTCACGCGCTCGATATCCATCCCTGCTACAAGCGCATCGACACCTGCGCCGCCGAATTCCAGGCGCTGACGCCTTACATGTATTCCACCTATGAGACGCCGGTTGGCGGCGCGGTGGTGTGCGAATCGGCTCCCACAGACGCGAAGAAGATCATCATCCTGGGCGGCGGGCCCAACCGCATCGGCCAGGGCATCGAGTTCGACTATTGCTGCTGCCACGCCGCCTTCTCGCTCTCGGACAGAAATTTGGAAGGGGGTGGCTATGAGACCATCATGGTCAACTGCAATCCCGAGACCGTCTCCACCGACTATGACACCTCCGACCGGCTTTATTTCGAACCTCTGACTTTGGAAGACGTGCTGGAGATCATCGCCAAGGAGCAGGAAAAAGGCTCTCTCGCCGGCGTGATCGTGCAGTTCGGCGGCCAGACCCCGCTCAAGCTCGCCAACGGGCTGCGCGATGCCGGTGTGCCGATCCTGGGCACCAGCGCCGATGCCATCGACCTGGCCGAAGACCGCAAGCGCTTCCAGGCGCTGCTGGATGAATTGAAGCTGAAGCAGCCGCGCAACGCCACCGCCATGACGGCGGACGAAACGGTCGCGGCCGCAAAGATGATCGGCTATCCGGTGATCCTGCGTCCCTCTTACGTGTTGGGCGGGCGTGGCATGGTGGTGGTGTCCGACGAGACCGAGCTGAAGAAGCAGGTGGAATCCGGCGAGCTGTTCCGCATCTCCGGCGACAATCCGGTGCTGATCGACGGCTTTCTCAACCGCGCCACCGAAGTCGATGTGGACGCGATCTGCGATCGTGACGGCGATGTCTTCATCGCCGGCATCATGGAGCATATCGAGGAAGCGGGCGTGCATTCCGGCGATTCGGCCTGCTCGCTGCCGCCGCGTTCGCTGTCGAAAGAGACCATTGCCGAGATCGAGCGCCAGACCATCGCCATGGCCAAGGCGCTCAAGGTCCAGGGCCTGATGAATGTGCAATATGCCATCCAGGGCGGGGAGATCTATGTGCTGGAGGTCAATCCCCGCGCCAGCCGCACCGTGCCCTTTGTCGCCAAGGCGATCGGCCTGCCGGTGGCCGCTATCGCGTCGCGCGTGATGGCGGGCGAAACGCTGAAATCCTTCAACCTGAAGAAACCCGACCCCAAGCACATCTCGGTCAAGGAAGCCGTGCTGCCTTTCAACCGCTTCCCCGGCGTGGACACCATCCTGGGACCGGAAATGCGCTCCACCGGCGAGGTGATGGGCATGGACGAGAATTTCGGCCGCGCCTTCGCCAAGAGCCAGATCGGCGCCGGCACAAAACTTCCCACCGGCGGCGCCGTGTTCATCTCGGTCAAGGATGCCGACAAGGACCTGATCGAAGCCCCTGCCCGCGAGCTGGTGGCGATGGGCTTCTCCCTGATCGCCACCCGCGGCACCGCCAAGGTTCTGGAGAGCAAGGGCCTGCTGGTCGCGGTGATCAACAAGGTGCTGGAGGGCCGCCCCCATGTGGTGGACGCGCTCAAGAACGGCGAGATCAATCTGGTGTTCAACACCACCGATGGCGCCCAGGCCCTGGCCGACAGCTCCTCGATCCGCCGCGCCGCCTTGACCCTGAAAGTTCCCTACTACACCACCATGGCGGGAGCGGCCGCAGCCACCCAGGCGATCGGGGCGCTGCGAGAAGGTTCGTTGGAAGTAGCTCCTCTACAGAGTTACTGATCGACGCAAAAATCAGATCGGCGCTGTGCAGGATTGCCCCCCGCCCGTCGCTTGCGCTCCGGGCTTTCGGCGCTCTCGCAGGTCCACTGGACTTGCTCGTCCGCCACCGCTGGCGCGGGGCGGACCGCGCCTCAACACTTGAAGTCGCCCCCCTCCAGTCCTACTCTTTGTAACGCACCGCTGACCTTTTAAAGATATTTGTCAGCGAAATCAGTGCCTTAACAAACGATGGTTCCGGCATCCGGGAAGCCCGGGAGCCGCGAGCCTTTTATTGCCGGACGAAAGAGACAATGGAAAAAATTCCGATGACCGCCTCGGGCTTCAAGGCCCTGGAGGACGAGCTGAACCGCCTGAAGAACGAAGATCGCCATGAAATCATCAAGGCGATTGCGGAGGCGCGCGCCCATGGCGACCTGTCGGAGAATGCCGAATATCATGCCGCCAAGGAGCGCCAGAGCTTCATCGAAGGCCGGGTGATGGAACTGGAAGACCAGATCGGCCGCGCCGATGTGATCGACATCTCCAAGCTCTCCGGCACCAGCGTGAAGTTCGGCGCCACCGTCACCCTGGTGGACGAAGACACCGACGAAGAGCGCCGCTACCAGATCGTCGGCGATGTGGAGTCCGACGCGCGCGCGGGCCGCATCTCGCTCTCCAGCCCGATCGCCCGCGCCCTGATCGGCAAGAGCAAGGGCGACACGGTGGAAGTGGCGGCTCCCGGCGGCGCGCGGTCGTATGAGATCGTGAAAGTGGAATTCAAATAGCGCTCGTCATGGCCGCCCTCCGGCGCATAGCGACAGCGTGTGCGCGCCATTCATGTTGGAGGGCCTGCCGCTCGCTTTAGCTCGCGGCGTTCGACGCTTTCGCAGGTCCACAGGACCGGCTCACGCCTTTGGCGCCGCGGCTCACGGTCAAGCCCGGCCATGACAAGTGGAGCTAAATAATCCCCGGAATAAACCGCTTGGTGCGGGCGCGATATTCGCCATATTCGGGATAGGCGCTTGCCAGCACCTGCTCCTCGTAATGGCTGCGGATCCACAGCAGCGCGACCACCACCAGTGCGACCGCCCAGGACCAGGGCGCCTGAAACTGCATCGCCGTGCCGAGGATGGTGATGATCTCCACCGTGTAGAGGGGATGGCGGACCCAGGCATAGGGGCCGCCCGTCACCAGTTTGCGCGCCTCGGGCATGATGGAGAAACTCTTGCCCAGCCGCGACAGCACCAGCAGCGAGCCCAGGCTCCCCACTCCGATCAGCACGGCCGCGAAAATCTGCATCGGCAGGCTGAGATGGGCCACCGGCAACTGCAATATGCCCACGCCCATGAAGGTGCCGATCACGCCGAAGGCGCGGGGCAGAACCCCTTGCGACCTGGCGACCGGCCGGTCGCGCACCGCCAGCAGATAGACCAGCAGCAGGTCGAAGGCCGCCGCCGCCAGTAGGGCGAAAAACTGGACCCAGATGAACAGGCTGGCTGTGCCGCCGGCGATCAGGCTCCAGTCATGCGCCAGCACGGCGCGCAATTGCAGTGCGCCATAGGCAAACCACAGGATCAGCGGCAACGCCGCGATGGCGTCGTAATATTTGGTTTCCTGCACCTTCAACAGGCGCGGATCGGGCTCGCCGGGCAAAAGGGCCCAGGCCATCAGCACGATCCAGCCCACACCGAGATTGGCCGCGGCCGCGGCAACCGCCACCGAAACCGGATTTTGCGGATCAACCGCCAGGATGCCGGGCCAGAGGAAATGCAGGACCACGCCCTGTACCGGCGACAGAAGCACATTCAGCACCAGAATGACGAAGAAGCGCCGGTGCCCGCGGGCAAAGGCCAGCACCGAAGGCAGGAAATAGACGAACAGGAAAAGCGCCCATAGCAGCAGGGAAATGCTTTTCGCCTGCCCTGACAAAATCTGGGCCAAAAACTGCTGCAGCATAATCCCCCCGTTCAAGCGTCCTGTTCCGGACGTCGCGCCAAGAGCGCCACCAGCTCAGCGACTTCGGCGAATGTTCCATCCGGCGACAATTCCCGCAAGGCCGCCGACAGTGCGGCGGCAAACGCCTCCGCACGGTCTCCAAGCTTCTCCCGCGAACAGGTGGACATGGAAAAAGCGCGGCCCACAAGCTCGTCTATGGTGAGTGTCTGGCGGATGGTGACCGAGAGCCCGTCCAATTGCGTGAACTGCGAAGCCAGCAGGAAAGGCTCATAGCGGCTGTGGCCGCCGCGGCGTTCCTTGATTTGCGCCTCTTCACCGCGGCCGAACCTGTCCTGCACGTCGCGCATCACCTTGAACCAGCTGTTTTCCGGGACCGGCGGATGGGCGTCATGGAAAAGCGCCACGCCGCCGTTGGAGGTCACGATGCGCTCCAGCATCCGCAGGGTGGCGGCGCGGTCCATCCAGTGGAAGCTGCGCCCCATGGTGACCAGCCGAAACGGCCCCATGCCGGGCGTGAGGTCATAGGAACCGCCCTGGCGCAGGGTCACGGTCACGCCCGCCGCCCGGGCCATCTCCGCGCACACCGCCAGCATGTCGGGTTCCGGATCCATGGCGGTGACCGCCATGCCCAATCGGGCGAATCCCACGGCCAGCATGCCGGTGCCTGCGCCCAGGTCGAGGACGGGATCGCCGGGCATCAGCCCCGCCAAGGCCGCCACCCGGGCGATCAGCCGGTCCGGGTAAGCCAGCCGATAGCGCTGATAATAGGCTACCGTGCTTTGGAAGCAGCGGGGCTCATGGGCTGCGTTCATAAAGGAACCTTTTGGACTTTGCTTTGTTCATCATGGGCTTATACTGCATTCCAGCATAATCAGGAGGCGCGGGGGATTTTGTGACCTGAGCAGGAGCGAGAAGCGCTGTGGGCGGATAGCCCATGAGCGACGCGCGACGAACTCAGAGCGCAGAAGGACCGCGCCGAGACAAACAGGTCAAATGGCGAATATTGCCCTGGTAGACGACGACAAGAACATCCTTGCCTCCGTCAGCATGCTGCTGGAGCAGGAGGGATATCATGTCCGCACCTTTTCCGATGGGGCCGCGGCGCTGACGGCGCTCACCACCACCGCGCCAGATCTTGCGGTGCTGGACATCAAGATGCCGCGCATGGACGGGCTGGAGTTGTTGCGCCGCCTGCGCCAGGCCAATCCCGAACTGCCGGTGATCTTCCTCACCAGCAAGGACGAAGAGATCGACGAGCTGATGGGCCTGAATGCGGGCGCCGACGATTACATCAGGAAGCCTTTCTCCCAGCGCCTGCTGCTGGAGCGGGTGCGCGCGGTGCTGCGCCGCGCCGAGGGTCGCGGCACGGTCCCAGCCGCCAACGGCGAAGCCGCCAAGAAGGAAGCCCTGGTGCGCGGCAAGCTGGCGCTGGACCCGCAGCGCCATGAATGCACCTGGGAGGGCAAGCCGGTGCGTCTCACCGTGACCGAATTCCTGATCCTGCAGGCGCTGGCCCAGCGTCCCGGTTTCGTCAAAAGCCGCGACAGCCTGATGGACGCGGCCTATGACGACCAGGTTTATGTGGATGACCGCACCATCGACAGCCACATCAAGCGGCTGCGCAAGAAGTTCAAGGCGGTGGCCGACGACTTCGACGCCATCGAGACGCTTTATGGCGTGGGCTATCGCTACCGCGAGTAATGCCCCGCTTCTCCGCCCTCACCTGGCGCATCCTGGGCTTCAATGCGCTGGCGCTGATCGTGCTGACCGGCGGCGTGATCCTGGTGCAGGCCTCCGGCCGCGGCCTGGTCGAGGAGCGGATGAACTCCATCCGCGAACAGGCCAACATCGTGGCCGGCACCCTGTCGGAATACGCCACCGACCCCACGACCCACACTTTGAAGGTCACCGAGGCCGAGCCGCTGCTGCGCCAGCTGATTGCGCCCACCAGGCTGCGCGGCCGGCTTTATCTGCCGGGCGGCCAGCTCGCCATCGATACCCGTGACCTGCTCGCCCGCAATGTGGTGCAGATCAGCGAACTGCCACCGCTGGACACCGCCAGCCGGGTCAAGGAATGGCTGAGACGCGTCTATGACGGGGTGATGGGCGTGCGTCCCTTTGCCCAGCTCGAACCGTATTACGAGGCCGGCGACGACGGCCGGGTCTATGGCGAAGTCGATACCGCGCTGACCGGCGCGACCGGCACGGCCGAGCGCGTGGACGACCGCAACCGGCTGGTATTGTCGGTCGCGGTGCCGATCCAGCGCTTCCGCGCCATTTATGGCGTGATTTTCCTCTCCACCGAGGGCGGCGACATCGACGACATCCTCAGAGCCGAGCGTTTCACCCTGTTCGAGGTTGTCCTGGTCGCCTTCCTGGTGATGCTGTTCACCTCGCTCTATCTGGCCGGCACGATTGCCGAACCGGTGAGACGGCTGGCGGCGGCGGCCGACCTGGTGCGTTCCGGCGCGGGCGGGCGCAGCGACATCCCCAACTTTCCCGAACGCAGCGACGAGATCGGTGACCTGGCCGACAGCTTGCGTTCGATGACCGCCAATCTCTATGACCGCATCGACGCCATCGAAAGCTTCGCCGCCGATGTGGCGCATGAACTCAAGAATCCGCTCACCTCGCTGGCCAGCGCGATGGAAATGTTTTCCCGCGCCAAGGACGATGAGAGCCGGGCGCGGCTGCTTGCCATCATGCGCGGCGACATCAAGCGCATCGACCGGCTGATCACCGATATTTCCGACGCCTCGCGCCTGGACGCAGAACTGTCGCGCGAGGCCAAGGAGCCCGTGGGGCTGTCGAAGCTGCTGGCGACCATCATCGAAATCTACCGGATGACGGACAATCCCCGCGGCGTGGAGTATGTGCTGCGCGACGATCTGCCGCCCGGCGCGATCGTGCGCGGCCGCGACGAAAGGCTGGGCCAGGTGTTCCGCAACCTGATCGACAACGCGGTGTCGTTCAGCCCCGAACACGGCAAGGTGGTCATCACCGCGTCCAGCCATGGCATGGTGGCGCGGGTGACGGTGGAGGATGACGGCCCCGGCATTCCGCCGGACAATCTGGAATCCATCTTCGAGCGTTTTTACACCGAGCGGCCGGGCGAGAATTTCGGCCGCAATTCCGGGCTGGGCCTATCCATCGCCCGCCAGATCATCGAAGGCGCCGGCGGACGCATCTATGCGGAGAACCGCGCGCCGAGAAACCGGCAGGGCAAGGGTGCGCGCCTGGTGGTGGAACTGCCGCTGGCGGCGCCCCATGCCTGAAGCCAATATTCATGCCAGTTGCGTGGCGGTCGGCGGGCGCGGCGTGCTGCTCCTGGGCAAAAGCGCCGCGGGAAAATCGGACTTGGCGCTCAGGCTGATCGACCAGGGCGCGGTACTGGTGACCGATGACCGCGCCATTCTCTTTGTGGAAAAGGGCGCGCTCCATGCGTGCGCGCCATCAAGCATCAAGGGCCTGCTGGAGGTCCGCGGGCTTGGCATTGTCAAGTTTCCTGTACGCGCAAAAGTGAGGATTTCGCTGGCCGTGCGGCTGGGCCGGGAAGGCGCGCGCCTGCCCGTGCAGCGCTTCTACCGGCCGCCGGCGCCGCTGGCGCCGCAAGTCCCAGTGCCGGAAATCCTGCTGGATGGCCGGTTCGCCGCCACACCCGCCAAAATCCGCTTTGCCTTGGCGGCTTTTTCACGGGGCTTGTTTCGCGATACTTTTATCACCAAATAGACTTAAGCAGGGAAGCGGTAGGCTCATCAAAAAAAGCCCCTTCCCACCCGGCGCGCTTTTGATACTGTCCGCGCCGTCGAAGGAACCTTCATGATTGGCCTCGTTCTTGTAACCCACGGCCGCCTGGCCCAGGAATTCATTTCCGCGATGGAGCATATGGTGGGTCCGCAGACCCATCTGCGCGCCATCTGCATCGGACCCGAGGACGATATCGAGCGCCGCCAGCGCGAGATCGCCGCCGCCGCCAAATCGGTGGATGTGGGGCGTGGCGTGATCATCGCCACCGACATGTTCGGCGGCACCCCCTGCAACCTGGCGCTGACCCTGCTGGAACGCGGCAAGATCGAAGTGCTGGCCGGCGCCAACCTGCCCAGCCTGATCAAGCTGATCGACATCCGCGCCAAGGTGCCGCTGGAACAGGCGGTGAAGGAAGCCATCGAAGCGGGCCGCAAATACATGCGCGCGGGCAGCGCGGACCTTGCCTAGAGAAGATTGGGCGTAAATGGCCGAAAAGCTTTCTGCCCGGGTGATCATTCCCAACAAGCGCGGCCTGCATGCCCGCGCCAGCGCCAAGATCGTGGAAGCCTCGGCGCGCTTCAAGTCCGACATTCACGTCATCAAGGACGGCACCGCGGTCAACGGCCGCTCGATCATGGGACTGATGATGCTGGCGGCTTCCATCGGCTCGGAAGTGGAGATCACCGCCGAAGGCCCTGATCAGGACGACGCGATGAAGGCCATTCTCGCCTTGGTTGAGGTAAAGTTCGGGGAGGAGTGATTTGCCGCGATCCTGTCGCGGCAAATCACGCCAAGCGCGGGCGCGGCGGCCTAGCGACAGCGTAGGGCCGCGCGACTTGAGCCCGCGCGCGGCGGGACGTTGTGAACGGCAGAAAGCCTGAATGACCCTGCCCATCGCCACCATCGTCCTCTTCGCCGCGCTTTTGCACGCTTCCTGGAACGCGCTGCTGAAAGGCGGCAGCGACAGGCTCTGGTCCATGACGATCATGGGCATCGCCACCAGCATCGCCTGCGCCGTCCTTCTGCCTTTCCTGCCACTGCCGCACCGCGCCAGCTGGCCCTGCCTGGTCGGCTCCGCACTGCTGCATGTCGGCTACAACATCTTCCTGATCCGCGCCTATCGCAGCGGCGAGTTCGGATCGGCCTATCCGATCGCGCGCGGCTCCTCGCCTTTGCTGGTCACCCTGGGCGCCGCCGCGGCAGCGGCTGAAGAGCCTTCCCCGTCAGGCATCGCCGGCATCATCCTGGTCAGCGGTGGCATCATCTCTCTGGCGTTTCGCGGACGGCGGCTGCCGGAAGCAGGCATCTTCTATGCCCTGGGCACCGGCGTCTTCATCGCCGCCTACAGTGTCACCGACGGCATCGGCGGGCGGCTGTCCGGCAATCCCGCCGCTTACACATTGTGGCTATGCCTGTTATGGGGCCTCACGGCGGCGCCGGTCTATTGGCTGCGCCGGCGCGATAGCCGCCTGTGGCGCGGCGCCCGCGCCACCAGCCTCGCGGCCCTGGGCGGCGTGGTCTCGCTCCTGGCTTACGGCATCGTCATCTTCGCCATGACCCGCGCCCCCATGGGTTCGGTATCGGCCCTGCGGGAAACCAGCGTATTGTTCGCGGTCCTGCTGGGGCGGCTGTTTTTTGCTGAACCCCTGACCTTGCGGCGGATAGTATCGGCGCTGGTGATCGCCGCGGGAGTGCTATGCCTGGAATGAGAAACGCGATCCGGGCCCTGCTCCTGCTGGCGGTGCTGGCGGCCGCGCCTGTGCCGGCGCTCGCCCAGGCGCAGCCATCGCTGCCGCCTTTCCAGGCCTTTCCCTCGCTCTGGCACATCAAGAGCGACCAGGGCGAAGTTTATCTGCTGGGCGCGGTCCATGTCCTGCCGTCCAATGTGCGCTGGCGCACGCCGCAGATCCTGCGCGCGGTGTCGCGCAGCGATGTCTTCGCCTTTGAAGTGCCGGAAGACGCGCAATCGGTGCGGGAACTGCAGGGCCTGATCCAGGCCAATGGTTATCTGCCGCCAGGCCAAAATCTGAGGGACGAACTGCATCCCGCCGCACTCGCCGATTATGATGCGGCGGTGGCGGCCTCCGGCCTGCCGCCGGAGGGCGTGGACCATGAGCGGCCCTGGCTTGCCGGCATCCAGCTGATGTTCGCCCAGATGCGCAAACTGAATTACGCCGCCAGCAATGGCGTGGATTCCACCCTGATGGAAGACGCCGCCAGGAACCACAAGGAAATGCGCTATTTCGAAACCATCCCCGAACAGTTCGCCTTGCTGGCGCCCGACGATGCGAAACTGGAACTGGAGGAATTCGAATCCGGCCTCAAGGATCTGCGCGACCTGGGCGGCGACGTGCAGCCCATGATCAAGGCATGGGGCGACGGCGACCAGGCCAAGCTCGACGAACTGATCAACGGCGATTTGAACGAATTCCCCGAGGCCCGCAAAAGCCTGCTGGACGACCGCAACAAACGCTGGGTGCCCAAGATCGAGGCCATGCTCAAGGAAAAGCATGTCTTCTTCATCACCGTGGGCGCGGGTCACCTGACCGGGGCCACCGGGGTGCCGGCGCTGTTGCGGGCGGATGGGTATAAGGTGGACGGGCCTTAAAGCCCGGTCTTGACGCCCCGCGTTAACCAAGACATTTACAATTTTATCTATCGCCTTTGCGCCGTCTTAAAGCGGGATGCGGCATGGTTCCCGCCAAACGGATGGGACAGATGCGCACACAATTCCGGAATTGGCTGTTCAGGCTGGCCCTGTTGTTCGTGACGGTGGCCCCCGCCTTAGCGGAAGACGCCAAGGACAAGACCGATCCGCCGGTGCATGCGACGCCGGCGATGTGGGTGGTCCACGGTCCCAAAGGCACCGCCTATTTGCTGGGCTCATTTCACGCCCTGCCCAAGAATGTCGAATGGCAGACGCCTCCCATCAAAGCCGCCATCAAGCGCGCCGACACCTTTGTATTCGAAATCCAGATGTCCCATGAAAACTTGGTCCATACGGGACTTCTGATGGCCGTCAACAAATATCTGCCACCCGATGTTTCGCTGCCGACCTATTTCGACGAGGAAATGCGCAATGAATTCCGCGCCGCCGTCGAACATACCCAGATCGACCCGGAAGGACTGGTGGTCCTGCGGCCCTGGTACGCGGCCGAGGAGCTGGAAGATGCGATGAGCGGCAAGCTCACGCTCCATACCGAGGAAGGGGTGGACAACAAGGTCTACGCCATGGCCCAGGCGCGCGGCATTCATGACGTGCGCGCTCTGGAGACACCCGAACTTGCGCTACATGCCTTGAAGCGCGACGCCACCACCAAGAATGAATTGAATATACTGCGTGCCGCGATGAAGCATGCCGCCAACAAGCCCATGTTACCCGGCAAGAAAATGCTGGAGGCATGGGAAGCCGGTGATACAGCCATGATATTGGCAATGAATGCCGCGTCTCAGCCGCCGGCAGAATTCAAGGCGATATTGGAAGACCGCAACCGCAACTGGCTGCCCAAGATCGAGAAGATGCTGACCGAAAAGCGCACCTTCTTGATCACCGTGGGCGCGGCCCATCTGGCGGGACCGAACGGCGTGCCCAACCTGCTGCGGCAGGCCGGCTACAAGGTGGACGGGCCCGATCTCAAGCCTGACCTGAAGCCGGACGTGAAGTCCTAGGCCCCGGCGCGGATCGTGAAATAGACCACATAGACCAGCATGGCCCAGTCCGGTTTCCGGCCGGCTGACCGGGCAGGAAACCGCCCAGTTTCCGGCCATCGCATCACCATATGCAGATTTCTTTATATGTTCCTTGCCCTGCCCCGGCCCGGCTGCTATAGGCGGGGCCCAAGAAACCAAGGGATTTTCCGTTCATGTCCGCCGCCCCCGCCAGCACCTTCAGCGATTACATCGTCAAAGACATCAGCCTGGCCGACTGGGGCCGCAAGGAACTGAACATCGCCGAGATCGAGATGCCCGGCCTGATGGCGACCCGCGCCGAATATGGCCCCAGCCAGCCGCTCAAGGGCGCGCGCATCGCCGGCTCGCTGCACATGACCATCCAGACCGCGGTCCTGATCGAGACCCTGAAGGCGCTGGGCGCCGACATCCGCTGGGTGTCGTGCAACATCTATTCGACCCAGGATCATGCCGCCGCCGCCATCGCCGCCGCCGGCATTCCGGTGTTTGCGGTCAAGGGCGAGAGCCTGAAGGATTATTGGGATTACACCGCCAAACTGTTCGAATGGCATGGCGGCGGCTACCCCAACATGATCCTGGATGACGGCGGCGACGCCACCATGCTGGTCCATGCCGGCCTGCGCGCCGAGAAGGGCGACACCGCCTTCCTCGACAAGCCGGAGAATGAGGAAGAAGAGGTCTTCTACGCCCTGATCAAGCGGCTGCTGAAGAAAAAGCCCAAGGGCTGGTTCGCCGAAATCGCCGCCGGCATCAAGGGCGTGTCGGAAGAGACCACCACCGGCGTGCACCGGCTCTACATCATGGCCAAGGAAGGCAAGCTGCTGTTCCCCGCTATCAATGTGAATGACAGCGTCACCAAATCCAAGTTCGACAATCTCTATGGCTGCAAGGAATCACTGGTGGACGGCATCCGCCGCGGCACCGACGTGATGATGGCCGGCAAGGTCGCCATGGTCGCGGGCTTCGGCGATGTCGGCAAGGGTTCGGCCGCGTCGCTGCGCCAGGCCGGCTGCCGCGTGATGATCTCGGAAATCGACCCGATCTGCGCCCTGCAGGCCGCCATGGAAGGCTATGAGGTCGTCACCATGGAAGATGCCGCGCCCAGGGCCGACATTTTCGTCACAGCCACCGGCAATGTCGATGTGATCACGGTGGAGCACATGCGCGCCATGAAGGACCGCGCCATCGTCTGCAACATCGGCCACTTCGACAGCGAGATCCAGGTCAACGCCACCCGCAATTTCAAGTGGCACAACATCAAGCCGCAGGTGGACGAGATCGAGTTCCCCGACGGCAAGCGCATCATCCTTCTGTCGGAAGGCCGGCTGGTGAACCTGGGCAATGCCATGGGCCATCCCAGTTTCGTGATGTCGGCCAGCTTCACCAACCAGACGTTGGCGCAGATCGAGCTCTTCACCAATCCGGGCAAGTACGAGAAGAAGGTCTATGTCCTGCCCAAGGCGCTGGACGAGAAAGTCGCCCGTCTGCACCTGGCCAAGATCGGCGCCAAGCTCACCGAGATGAACAAGAAGCAGGCCGATTACATCTCGCTTCCCGTGGCGGGTCCTTACAAGCCGGATACGTATCGGTACTGATGTCGTTGGGACCCGCCTTGTTCAAGGGCGGCTCCCTCGCCGGGGGGCCCTGCAAGCTGGACACCTAACGCCACTAGAGCCTGCTGCATTTGCGGGAAGAGCGCGCTGTCCGTCCGGACGGCGCGCTTTTTTCATATTGGTTAAAAATTTCTTGCCGCCGGCGAGCCGACGCCAGTGGGACTGTCACAATGGCGGGCGCGATTCTAATTCCCTGAATTGACTCGAAATTTTTCCACAACCCTCAACATGTGGGGCTGTGGGCCGCATCTCGGCTTTAGCAAATTATTAACCACAATCCCTAGGCGGACTCGCTCGTCGCAGCTATCTTGTTGATTCCAAAGTGATTCGCCTCAAAAGGCGAAAGGTTAATGAGGGCTGGAGGCATGCGTCCCAATTTGGGACATGGGGGGAAGGTCGGAGGGACCCGCAGGCTTAACGGCCTGCTTACGGCCCTGCTGCTAGCCTTTCTGCCTGTTCCTGCTCTGGCGGCAATGCCCGACGCCCTGATGACCAGCTTGGCACTTCAGAACGGCAATGTGGTGGTCCTTTCGGCCCTGGCCTGCGGCGGCGTGGCTTTGGCGATCGCGGCTGGCCTTTGGGCGCTGGCGGAACAGCGCGCCGCGCGGCGCCTGCGCAAATCCCTTCGCAATGTCGGCGCCAAGACCAAGGCGGCCCTGGGCGAGCGCGACGCGCTTTTGGGCGCCAGCCGCGAAGCGCTGGTGGTGTGGGGACGGGATGGCTCGGGGCCCTTCTCCTATAGCGGCGGCGAGGAACTTTTGCAGTCCTGCCTCAAGGGCGCCAACGCGCTCGCGCTCTCGGGCGCGATAGACGGCCTGTCAGATCGGGGCGCGGGCTTTTCACTGGCCGTGCAGGACCATCGGGGCCGCCGGCTCGTGGCGCGCGGCCGCGCGGTGGGCAGCATGGCGGCGGTCTGGATGGAAGAACCGCAAGTTCCGGTGGAACAGGGCGCCGACTACAAGGCGATCCTGGATGCGTTGCCCATTCCGGTCTGGCTGCGCGACAAGGGCCTGGCGCTGAGTTGGGGCAATCACGCCTTCCTCAAGGGCGCGGGCGCGGCCGATCTGGAAACGGCGCGGCGCGAACAGGTGGCGCTGGACAAGGGCGAGCGCGAACTGGCCCAGGCCGCGCGTGCCGCCAACGCCCCCCAGCAGTCCAAGCGCTTTTCGGTGGTGGGCGGCCAGCGCCGCGCCATCAATTTCACCCAGATCCCGCTGGGCGATGCGGGCGTGATCGGGGCCGCGGTGGATGTGACCGACACCGCCGCGGCGGAAGCCCGGCTGCAGCAGCATGCCGACGCCCATGCCGACACGCTGGACCGCTTGCAGACCGCGGTGGCGATCTTCGGCCGCGACCAGAAGCTCTCTTTCTACAACAAGGCCTTCGTCAAGCTGTGGGGCCTGCCCGAGACATTTCTCGACAAGCATCCCAGCGACGGGGAAATCCTCGACCGGCTGCGCGAGACCCGCAAGCTGCCGGAACAACGCGACTATCAAGGCTGGAAGCGCGCGCGCCTGGCGCTGTATCAGGACGGCGCGCGCGAAAAGCCCAGCGAGGAGCCCTGGTATCTGCCGGGTGGCCAGACCATCCGGGTGGTGACCCAGCCGCATCCCTTTGGCGGGCTGACATTCCTCTATGAAGACGTCACCGCGCGGCTGACCCTGGAAAGCGACTACAACACCCTGATCAAGGTGCAGTCCGCGACCCTGGACACGCTGAGCGAGGGCGTCGCGGTGTTCGGCCCCGACGGCAAGCTCAAGCTGCACAATGCCGCCTTCGCCCGCATCTGGGAATTCGATTCCCGGGACCTGGAAGATGAGCCGCACTTGCGCTCCATCGCCGCCCTTTCGCGCGACCGCTTCGGCGAAAGCCATGTCTGGGACCAGCTGATCCAGGCGATTGTCGCGGGCGTCGGCGCACGCGACATGGGCGATGTGGAGCGCTCCGACCGTTCGGTCCTGTCGCTCTCCACCTCGCCCTTGCCGGATGGCGCCACGCTGGTCACCTTCAACGACGTCACCGACCGTTTCCGCATCGAAAATGCGCTGCGCGACCGCAACGAGGGACTGGAAGCGGCCGACCGCCTCAAGTCCGACTTCATCAAGCATGTTTCGTATGAGCTGCGCACGCCCCTCAACACCATCCTGGGCTTTTCCGAGCATCTGGCCAGCGGCGTGCCGGGGCCGCTGAACCCGCAGCAGGAAGAATATATCCAGGCCATCGTGTCGGGCGGCAACACGCTCAAGAACCTGGTCAACGACATTCTCGACCTGGCGCTGGTGGAATCCGGCGCACTCCGACTGGAACTGGAGCGCATCGACCTGAACGCGCTGGTCGGCGATATCGCCACCCATGCCCGCGAATGGGCCGCCAAGATGGGGCTTACACTGGAGGTGAATGTGCCGCCCAAGGCCGGCATCTTCCTCGCCGATACCCGGCGGCTGCGCCAGATCGTGTTCAACCTTCTGTCCAACGCCTTCAAATACACGCCGCGCGGCGGCACCATCACCCTGTCCGCCAAGATCCTGGGCGAGGATGTGCAGATCGCCGTGGCCGACAACGGCCCGGGCCTGCCGGCGGAGGTGAAGGCCACCGTATTCGAACGCTTCTCGGCCAAGAGCAATGCGGGCGCCCGCGCCGGCGCCGGCCTGGGGCTTGCGCTGGTCAACCGCTTCCTGGAACTGCACGACGGCTGGGTGGAGATCGAGAGCGGCCAGGGAATGCATCAAGGCACGCTGGTGCGCTGCCACCTGCCCCGCCGCATCCATGACGACGAGCCTTATCCGGAACAATCCAGCGACCGCCGGACGGCCTATCTGTAAATTCAGCCGGTCGTGCTGGTGGATACCACCGGCGAAGTGGTGACCGAAGTGGGACCGCTGCCGTTGCCGCTGGACACACCGGCCGCAATCGCCGCCGCCGCAACGGCCACGCCGATGATGATCATGGTCGTGCTGTCATCCCACATCTGCGCCTGACGGACGCCGGCCGGCTTGCCCGGCGCCAGCGGATCGGCCCAGGCGGCCTGAGCAAAGGTCAGACCGGCCGCGACCATGGCGATGCAAAAGTTCCGCATATTTCCCTCAAGAGAACATCCCGAAAGCCAAACCTGCGAAAGCCGGATTGGTTGCAGAAAAACTTGGTGCGCCGGCGTACCCCAGGGCGTCAGGCGTGCTGGGTCCTGGGCAGGTTGAGCACGATCCCGTCCAGCTCGCGGCCCATGCGCAGCTGGCAGGAGAGCCGGCTGTTGGGTTTCACGTCGGGCGCGAAATCCAGCATGGTCTCCTCCATCTCGCTTTTGGGGGGCAGCTTGGCCTCCCAGCCGGGCGCGACATAGATCTGGCAGGTGGCGCAGGCGCAGGCCCCGCCGCAATCCGCATCGATGCCGGGGATCAGGTGCTTCACCGCGCCTTCCATCAGCGACCAGCCTTCGGCCACCTCCACCGTATGGGCCTGGCCGGTGCTTTCAATGTAGGTGACCTTGTATTTCGGAAGGGACATCACGCCATCTGCTTCATGGGGATGGAAAGATCGGCCAGCCTTTCGGCCGTGATCTTCCTGCCCTCGGCAATCAGCTTCTTGCCGATCATGTATTCGGGCGCTGCATTCACCGCTTCCACCGCCGCCACCTGGCTATCGCGCAGATGGAAGACGGCGAATTTGCGCATGGCCGGATCCCCGCGCGGAACCAGCATGTCGGTCGGCCGCGCCAGTCCCGCGATCTGCAGCTTCAGGTCATACTGGTCGGACCAGAACCACGGCACTTCGCTGTAGGTCCGGGGTTTGCCGGCCATCGCCATGGCGGCGTGCTTGGCCTGGTCGATGGCGTTCTGCACGCATTCCAGCCTGATCTCATGACCCTCGCGCCCGACATGGCGGGTGCAGTCACCCGCGGCCCAGATGTGCGGATCGCCGGTCCTGGCATTCTGGTCCACCACAATGCCGTCATCGGTGCCGAGGCCCGCCTTGACCGCCAGTTCGTCGCAGGCCACCACGCCGATGCCGACCAGCACCATGTCGCACGGATAGCTCTGGCCGCCGGCGATCACCCGCTCGACCTTGCCGTCGCCTTCGATGGCTTCCACGCCGGTGCGCAGTTTCAGCTTCACGCCCGCCTTCTCATGCTCGCGGGCATAAAAGTCCGACAGCAGGGGAGAGACGGCGCGCGCCATCAGCCGGTCCATGGCCTCGAACACGGTCACGTCCAGGTCGCGCTTGGCGCCAACCGCGGCCACTTCCAGCCCGATATAACCACCACCCACGATGGCGATGCGCTTGCCGGCCTGGAAGACTTCCTGCAACCCGTCCACATCGGCGATGGTCTTGAGATAGTGCACACCGGGCAGATCGGCGCCGGCGGCTCTCAGGCGGCGCACCCGCGCCCCGGTGGCCAGCAGCAGCTTGTCGTAACCGAGCTTGCGTCCGTCCGACAGTTCGACGCTGCGCTCGGCGCGGTGGATGGCGATGGCGCTGGTATTCAGGATCAGTTCGCAGCCGGCTTGCGGATAATAGCTGTCGGCTTTCAGGAACAGGCGCGGCCGCTCGAAACTTCCCAAAAGATAGGCCTTGGACAGCGGCGGGCGCTGATAGGGCGCATACGCCTCGTCCCCGATCATGGTGATGGGGCCGTCAAAGCCTTCGGCGCGCAGCGACTGGACGGCTTGCGCGCCCGCTTGGCCGGCGCCGATAATCACGATGTTCTGGGGCATCTTCGGAAGCGGTTTCTCTAATTGGGGGCAGGGCGTTACCATGCCGCCGGCTATCTCACAACTGGGCCCAGAACCGAGCCCTTCCGGACCTCGGACAGGCGGGCTAAAAGCGGACATATGGCCCAAATCAGTGAAACATTCCGGAAGGAAATTGCCCTGCCCGACCTTGACGCCACCGCCCGGCTGGGCGCGTCCATCGCGGGCGGGCTTGGCCTTGGCGACGCGGTGGCGCTGTGGGGCGATCTGGGCGCCGGCAAGACCACGCTGGCGCGCGCCATCCTGGCGGCGCTGGGCGTGGAGGAAGATGTGCCCAGCCCCACCTTTACCCTGGTGCAGAGCTATGACACGCGCCCGCCAGTATCCCATTACGATCTCTATCGCCTGAAGAGCGGGCGCGAGCTGGAAGAGTTGGGCTTGGACGATGCGCTGGCTGATGGCGCGGTGCTGGTGGAATGGCCGGAGCGCGCGCCGGAAGCCCTGCCGCCCGATGCCCTGCATGTGCGTCTGGGCGCGCGGGACGGCGTGCGCACGGCGCGGCTGACCGGACCCGCGCGGTGGGAAAGCCTGATTCATGTCTGAACGTCAAAGCGCGATGAAGGATTTTCTGGCGCGCACCGGCTGGGGCGCCGCCACCGTGACGCCGCTGCCCGGCGATGCGTCTACCCGGCGTTACGCCCGTCTCAGCCTGGGCGACCGCAAGGCCATGCTGATGGATCAGCCACAGGCCGCGGAAGGCGCGACCGCACCAGCCAACGCCAGTGAAGAGACGCGCCGCGCACTGGGCTACAATGCCGTGGCGCGGCTGGCCGGTGCGGACTGCGCCCGCTTTGCCGCCGCGGCTTCCTGGCTGCGCGCCCATGGCCTGGCCGCGCCCGATGTTTATGCCGCCGATCACGGCCAGGGTTTTATCATTCTCGAGGATCTGGGCGATGCCCTGTTCGCCCACGTGCTGGCCGATGGCGGCGACGAGAAGAAATTATATGAGGCCGCGGTCGAAGTTCTGGCCCGCATCCATGCCAATGATGCGCCGGCTGCGCTGTCGTCTGACAAGCCGCTGTTCGATTTTGACCAGACCGCGCTTTTGGCCGAGACCGATCTGTTGACCGAATGGTTTCTGCCGCTGGCGCTGGGCCGGGTGGCGACAGAGGACGAAACCGCAGAACACCGCCGGTTGTGGCGCGCGGCGCTGGCCGGTATCGCGGGTGGCCGCCGCGTGTTTGTGCATCGCGACTATCATGCCGAGAACCTGTTGTGGCTGGCGGAGCGCGACGGCGTGGCGCGGGTGGGCCTGATCGACTTCCAGGATGCGGTGGCAGGCAGCGCGGCTTACGACCTGATCTCGCTGACCGAGGACGCCCGCCGCGATGTCTCGCCCGAACTGGCGGCGGCTGCGACCCAACATTATCTGGCGGCGATGCAGCAGCAGGGTTCGCCGGTGGACGAAGCCGCCTTCCGCCATGAGATGGCGGTGATGGCGGCCCAGCGCAATACCAAGATCGTGGGCATCTTTGCCCGGCTCTACAAGCGCGACGGCAGGGTGCGCTATCTCGCCTTCCTGCCGCGGGTCTGGGGCTATCTGGAGCGCGATCTCACCCATCCGGCGCTGGCGGAGCTGCAGGCGTGGTACGATCGCGTGATTCCAAAAGACAAACGCGCCGTGGAGCCAGCGTGGGCAAAGGATACAGTGTGAGCCAGATCACCGCCGCCATGATCATGGGCGCAGGACTGGGCAGCCGCATGCGGCCCTTGACCGACGATCGTCCCAAACCGCTGGTCATGGTGGCTGGCCGGACCCTGATCGATCATTCCATCGACCGGCTGGCCGCGGCCGGCGTGACCAGGATCGTGGTCAACCTGCACTACATGGGCGAGATGCTGCGCGCCCATCTGGCCAGGCGCCGCGACGTGGAAATCATTTTCTCCGACGAGAGCGACAGGCTGCTGGACACTGGCGGCGGCGTGGTCAAGGCGCTGCACCTGTTCAATGACCGGCCTTTTTTTGTGCTGAACTCCGATTCCATCTGGGTGGAAGGTGCGGTCGCCGCCTTGCCCGCCATGACCCGGCATTGGGACCCCGCGCGCATGGACGGCCTGTTGCTGCTGGCCGACATGCAGACCGCCATGGGCTATGAGGGCATGGGCGACTTTGTGCTAAAAGCCGAAGGCCATGTGCTGCGCGCCAAGGGTCATGCGGGGGCGGCCTATGCCTATCCGGGCGTGCAGATCGTCCATCCCCGCCTGTTCGACGGCGCGCCGCAAGGCCCCTTCTCCACCAACCTGATGTGGGACCGCGCCATCGCCAAGGGCCGGCTGTTCGGCACGGTGCTGGACGGGGTGTGGATTCATGTCGGCACCCCAGCCGCGCGCGATGAGGCGGAAGCCTATCTCCGTCAACCGGCTTGAAGCATCCCCCCACCCTGAATCCAAAAGTCTTCACCATCGCCCCCAGCGCGCCCTTTGCGGAGACGCTGGCGCGGGGACTGATCGCGCGCGTGGGTGATGATCCGCTGGCCCTGTCATCTTCTGTCATCTACCTGCCCACACGGCGTGCCGCGCGCAGCTTCGGCGACGCCTTCGCCCAAGTGATGGGTGGGGCGGCGCTCTTGCCGCAATTCCGGCCGCTGGGTGACAGCGATGAAGACGAGCTTCTGTTCGACGCCGCGGCGGAAGGGCTGGAGTTCAAGCCCGCAATCACGCCGCTGCGCCGCCAGCTTTTGCTGGCCCAGCTGGTGCGGCGCTGGGACCGGACGGATCGCGGCGGTTCGCTCTCCTTCGCCCAATATGCGGCCCTGGCCGACAGCCTGGCCAAGGTCATGGACGAAGTGGAGACGCAAAGCGCTGATCTCTCCAATCTGAAGGAGCTGGCGCCCGCCGATCTGGCCGAGCATTGGGAAGGTGTCACCCGCTTCCTGGACGTGATCCGCACCCAGTGGCCGGCGATTCTGGAAGCGGAGAAGGCGCTCAATCCCGCCGATCGCCGGGTGAGAGGGTTGAAGCAGCTGGCGGCGCGGCTGGAAGCGTCGCCACCACCAGACTGGGTGATCGCAGCAGGCTCCACAGGTTCGATCCCCGCCACCGCCGAGCTGCTGAGCGTGATCGCGCGCCTGCCCAAGGGCGCGGTGGTGCTGCCCGGGCTGGACAAGAGATTGGACGCCAAAAGCTGGACCGGTCTCGATCCCGGCCATCCGCAATTCGGCATGGCGCAGCTGCTGCGGACGATCAAATGCGAACGCGAAGATGTCGAGGACTGGCTCGCCGCCGACACCAACCCCGCGCGCGAGGCGCTGCTGAGCGAAACCCTGCGGCCCGCGCCCACCACCGATGCCTGGCACGCCTTGGCGGAAACAGGCGGCGGCGAGATCGCGGCGGGCCTGAAAGACATTGCGCTGTCGGTCGCGGGTGACCCGGCGCAGGAGGCGCTGACGATCGCGCTGGCGCTGCGCCAGGCGCTGGAAATACCGGGACGCCGCGCCGCCCTGGTGACGCCCGACCGCAACCTGGCGCGACGGGTCGCCGCCGAGATGACGCGCTGGGGCATCACGATCGATGATTCCGCCGGCCGCCCCCTCGCCCATACCGCCGCCGGCAGCTTTCTGTGCCTGTTGGCCGAAGCGGCCGACGCGCATTTCGCGCCGGTGCCGCTGCTGGCGTTGCTCAAGCATCCTTTCGCGCGGCGCGGCGAAGACCATGCCAATTTCCGCAGCCACGCGCGCGAGTTGGACCGCTGGTGCCTGCGCGGACCCCGGCCGGATGCGGGGCTTGCCGGCATCGCCAAGGCGATCGAAAGCGCGCGCACCAATCCGCGCAACAGCAATATTGCCGAGCCGCTGGCGCGGCTTTGGCTGTGGTGGCGCGAGATCGCTGCCATCCTGGCGCCGCTGGAAACGATTTTCGCACAGGACAATATCGATATCAGCGCCTTGTGCGACGCCCATGTCATGGCGGCGGAGCGACTTGCCTGTGACGCGGCGCAAAACTGCCTGCTATGGGCCAACAGCGATGGCGAACTGGCGGCGACGCTTTGCGCTTCGCTGAAGGATGATTCCCGCGATCTGCCGCCAATCGAGCCCGGCTCTTACCCGCCTTTGTTCCGCAGCCTGGCGGTGAAGGCGCCGGTGCGCGCCGCCTTTGGCCGCCATCCCCGCCTTGCCATCCTGGGGCCACTGGAAGCGCGCCTGCAACGCTTCGACCTGACTGTGCTGGGGGGATTGAACGAAGGCACCTGGCCGCGCGGCGCCGGCGCCGATCCCTGGTTCTCCCGCCCCATGCGCGCCACGCTGGGGCTGGAGCAGCCGGAGCGCGGCATCGGGCTTTCCGCGCATGACTTCGCCATGCTGGCGTCGGGCCCGCGCGTTCTGCTGACCCGCGCGCTGAAGGTGGATGGCGCACCCGCCACCGCCTCGCGCTGGCTGCAGCGCCTGATGCAACTGACGCGCGGCTTGAAGCTGGACGCCGCGCTGACACCGCACCCGGACTGGTCCGCGCTGGCGGCTGAGATGATGGAGGTGCCGCAAGGCCCGCGCCTGCCGCGGCCGGCGCCCACGCCGCCGGTCGAGGTCCGTCCCAAACGTCTTTCGGTGACGGAAATCGAAACCTGGCTGCGCGATCCCTATGCCATCTATGCCAAACGCGTGCTGAAACTGCGCCCGCTGGAGGCGCTGGACGAGCCGATCGGCGCGCTGGAACGCGGCACCGCCTTGCACAGGGCGGTCGAACTGTTCATCGACCAATACCGCGATGGCCTGCCGGACGATGCCGTCGAACAGCTTGTGGCCATCGCCGATCAGGTGTTCTTCGAAGCCGGCACGCCTGCGGCGGCGCTGGCGCTGTGGCGGCCCCGCTTCCAGGGCGCAGCCAGGGGCTTTGTCGCCTTCGAGCGCGAGCATCGCGCAACCATTGCGACATCGTATCTGGAAACGCGCGGCGAACTCAGGATCGGCGACTTCACCCTTACCGGTGTCGCCGACCGCATCGATATCCTGAAAGACGGCAACGCCGCGATCCTGGACTATAAGACCGGCGCCCCGCCCAGCGTCAAACAGGTGACGGAGCTGTTGTCGCCGCAACTGCCGCTGGAGGCCGCCATGCTGGCCCAGGATGGCTTCGGTATCGGCCCACACACCACGGAAGAGCTGTTCTATCTCAGCCTCGCCGGAGAGAAACAGGCGCGCAATCCCCGCTACATCAAGGACGCAAAAGACCTGGCCATCGAGGCGATTGCGCAGCTGACGCGCCGCATCGCCTGGTTCAAGGAGCGCGACACCGCCTATCGCCCGCGCGTGCGGCCCTGGCGCGCCGACATTCCCGGCGATTATGACCATCTGGCGCGGGTCAAGGAATGGTCGCCATCCGGCTGGGGCGAGGAGCCGTGATGCGCGACGACTCCATGACCGCGTCGGATCCCGAAATCTCCGCCTGGGTGGCGGCCAATGCGGGCGCGGGCAAAACCTATACCCTGGCCAACCGCGTGGCGCGGCTGCTGCTGGGGGATGCGAAGCCGCAAAGGATTCTCTGCCTCACCTTCACCAAGGCGGCGGCGGCGGAGATGCAGAACCGGCTGTTCCAGCAACTGGGCGGCTGGGCGATGCTGCCGGATGAGGAACTGCGTGATGAGATCGTCAGGATCGGCGGCGACGCCCATGAAGACCTGGCCAAGGCGCGGCGGCTGTTCGCGCAAGCGCTGGAGACGCCGGGCGGGTTGAAGGTTCTGACCCTGCATGCCTTCTGCCAGGTCGTGCTGTCGCGTTTTCCGCTGGAGGCGCGGGTGCCGCCGGCCTTCGAGGTGCTGGACGACCAGTCGGCGCGCCAACTGGTCAGCGAAGCGCGCCAGCATGTGCTGGAACGCGCCGGCTCCGGCGAGGGCGAGCTGGCCGATGCGGTGGCGCTGCTGGTGACGGAAACCAGCGAGGCCCGGCTGTCGGGCATTCTGGATGCGGCGCTGGGCGGCGATCGGCGCAAGCTGGATCGTTTCTTTGCCGAGGCGACTGATCTGGCAGCCCATGTGCGCGATGCCCATGGCCTTGGCGCTGGCGACACCATTCAAAGTATCGAAACCGGTTTCTGCAATGGCCTGGCGCGGGAGATCGAAAGTCTGCGCGCGGCACACGACTGGCTGGCGCAGGGCGGCAAGAGCGATGTGGATGCGGCGGAAAGGCTGCGGCCGGTATTGGGCGGCATCACCAACAGTTTTGTCGCGCTGGGCGACTTCCTGCTGACCGGCAAGGGTGAGCCGCGCGTGAAGCTGGCCACCAAAAAGCTCACCGATGCACGCCCCGACCTGCTTGCCTTCCTGACCGACCTGCAGGGACGCTATTGCGCCGCGGCCGAGCGCCGGCGTGCCGCCCGCGCCGCCGCATTGACGCACGCAGCCCTGATTCTGGTCCGCGCCATGCGCGAGGACTATGGCCATGCCAAGCGCCTGCGCGGGGTGCTGGACTATGACGACCTGATCGTGGAGACCCGAAACCTGCTCTATCAGCGCGGCGCGGCGGCCTGGGTGCTCTACAAGCTTGATGGCGGCATCGACCATGTGCTGATCGACGAGGCCCAGGACACCAGCCCGGAACAGTGGGAGATCGTCAGGAAACTGACGGAGGAATTTTTCTCCGGGCTTGGGCGCGAGCGCAGCCAGCTGCGCACCATCTTCGCGGTGGGCGACGAGAAACAGTCCATCTTCAGTTTCCAGGGCGCCGATCCCAGCCAGTTCGACATCAACCGCCGCCATTTCGCCGAAGTGATCGCCGGCGCCGAGCAGCAATTGTACGAAGTGCCGCTGATCACCTCGCGCCGCTCCGCCCCGGAAATTCTCACCTTTGTCGACAGAGTGTTCGAGAGCGAGGCGGCGCGCGCCGGCCTCACCTATAGCGGGGCACAGATCGTCCACCGCGCCCATCGCGAAACCGCCAAAGGCGGGATCGAATTCTGGCCCGCGCTGGCGCCGGAAGAGGAAGAGGAGACCGACTATTACGCCCCGGTGGACGTGGTGCAGAAAGCAAGTCCGGTGGCGCGGCTGGCGGGTTTGGTGGCGGGCAAGATCGACGGCTGGCTGAAAAGCGGCGCCCAGCTGCCCGGCCATCAACGGCCGATTCAACCTCGCGACATCATGATCCTGTTGCCGCGCCGTGAACCGTTCGGTGGCGAAGTGATCCGCCAGCTGAAACTGAGGCGCGTGCCGGTGGCCGGCGCCGACCGGGTGCGGCTGACCGAGCAGATCGCGATAATGGACCTGGTCGCGCTGGGCCGCTTTGTCCTGCAGCGGGAAGACGATCTCAACCTGGCGGCGCTGCTGCGCTCACCACTGTGCGGGCTGGGCGAGGAAGACCTGTTCTCGCTGGCACATGACCGCAAAGCCGACCTGTGGACGCGGCTGGTGGCGCGGCGCGGCGATTTTGCCGCCGCGCATGCATTCCTGTCGGCGCTCTTGGAACGCGCCGACTATGCCCCGCCATTTGAATTCTATTCCCATGCCCTCACCACCTTGGGCGGCAAGGAACTTCTGCTCGCGCGGCTGGGCATGGAATCCGCTGATGCTATCGAGGAATTCCTGTCCCTCACCCTCGCCCATGAACGCAGCCATTCGCCGTCGCTGGAAGGCTTCCTCGACTGGGTGGAGCGCGGCGGAGTCGAGATCAAGCGCGACATGGAGCATGGCCGCGACGAAGTGCGGGTGATGACGGTGCATGGCGCCAAGGGTTTGGAAGCCGACATCGTGATCCTGCCCGACACCACCTCGCTGCCCGAACCGCCCAGCCGCAAGGGTCATCTGCTCTATGACGAGGACCGGGTGCTGTTTCCGCTGGCCGATGACGAGGCGCCGGCAATCGTGAAACAGGCCAAGGCCCGCGCCGAAGCCGAGACCCTGCGCGAGCATCGCCGCCTGTTGTATGTGGCGCTGACCCGCGCCCGCGACCGGCTTTATGTCTGCGGCTTCGAAAACAAAAAGGGCGTCAAGGAAGGTTCCTGGTATGAGCTGGCCCGCGCCGCCGCCGAAAGCTTGGGCGTCAAGGTGACAGAGGGCGATGGTGAGATCATCACCTATGGCGCAACCAGCGAAGAGAAAGGCGTCGCCGCCTCGTCCGCACGCAAGCAACACGCCCTGCCCGCCTGGACCCGTTCGCCCGCGCCGGTCGAACCGGCTTTGCCGCGGCTGATCCGTCCGTCGGATGCGGTGGGCGTGAGCCCGCCCGCTTTCTCGCCTTCGGGTGCGGGCCGTTTCCGCCGCGGCCTGGTGGTGCATGCGCTTCTGGCGCGGCTGCCGGAGATCGCGCCCGAAAAGCGCCGCGCCGTGGCGCTGGCCTTTGTGCAGGCGAGCGGACTCAAGCAGCCTGGAAAGCTGGTCGATGAAACCCTGGCGGTGCTGGATGATCCGGACTTCGCCGCCGCATTCGCACCCGGCAGCCAGGCGGAAGCCGGGCTTCTCGCCGAACTGCCGGAATTGGGCGCCGGCGCCCGCGTCAATGGACGCATCGACCGGCTGGCGGTGACCGGCACAAGCGTCCTGATCCTGGACTACAAGACCAATCGCCCGCCGCCGGCGCGCGAGGCCGATGTTCCAGCGGTCTATCTCGCCCAGATGGCGCTTTACCGCGCCGCCGCCGCCAAGGTGTTTGCAGGCCGCCGAATCGTCTGTGGCCTGGTTTTCACCGACGGCCCGCGGCTTCTACAGCTTTCCGATGTGGTTCTGGACGCCCAAATGGCGGGGATATCCGCCCGCCTCGATCCGGCCAACCTTGACCCACAGGGGTCGCGTTCCTAGATATGGTGCCGCGGTAGTTTTCAGGATCAAACCCATGCCGATCAAAGTGTCCGACGCCTCGTTCCAGGCCGATGTCCTGGACGCCAAGAAGCCCGTCCTTGTGGATTTCTGGGCGGAGTGGTGCGGACCCTGCCGCATGATCGCGCCGGCGCTGGATGAGCTTTCGGCCGAACTGGGCGACAAGGTGACGATCGCCAAGCTGAACATCGACGAGAATCCGCATGTACCCACCAAGTATGGCGTGCGCGGCATTCCCACCATGATGATCTTCCATCAGGGCCAGGTGGCGGCGACCAAGGTTGGCGCGCTGCCCAAGTCGAAGATCAAAGAGTGGATTGAATCGTCGATCTGATACCGGCTGTCATGGCCGCCCTTGTGGCGGCCCTCCCGCGCCGCGCGAAGCGCGGCATCGAAAAAGATGGATGGCCGGGGCGAGCCCGGCCATGACATTTTGCAGCTAGCCGTTTTCCGCCAGCACTTTTCCGGCCAAGTATAACGATCCACAGATCAGGATGCGCGGCGGCGTCTCCTGGGCGTCCAGCCGCGTCCAGGCGGTGACCTGCAGCATGGCGTCGTCCAGATCTTCGGCCGGCGCGCTGTCCAGCCCGGCGCGGCGCGCCACGTCATAAAGCGCGCCGGCGCCCATGCTGCCCGCCTCGCCCGGGATCGCCACCGTCACCACATGCCGCGCCAGGCCATTGAAGGCGCGCAGATAGCCCAGCGCATCCTTGTTCGCCAGCATGCCGCAGATCAGGTAGAGCGGCCGCTCGCCATGCTCTTCCATGTCGGCCATGGCGCGCGACACCGCTTCGGCGCCATGCGGGTTGTGGCCCCCGTCCAGCCAGACCTCCGCACCCTTGGGCGCGGACTCCACCAATGGCCCCTTGTGCAGCCGCTGCAGCCGCGCCGGCCATTCCACGGTGGAAAGACCGCGTTCAATGGCGGTGTCCTGGCCCCAGCCATGGTTCGCATGGCGCAGGGCGGCGATGGCGACGCCGGCATTCTCGATCTGGTGGCGGCCCACAAGCTTGGGCAGCGGCAGGTCAAGCAGCCCCGTCCCGTCCTCATAGACCATGCGGCCATGTTCCGGGCGGCTGGCAAAATCCTGCCCGAACTCGAACAGGGCCACGCCCAGCCGGTCCGCCTGGCGCAGGATGACATGGCGGGCGATCTCGTTCTGCGGCCCCACCACCAGGGGCGAGCCCTTCTTGATGATGCCCGCCTTCTCGGCCGCGATGCCAGCCAGGTCGTCGCCCAGGAATTCCTTGTGATCCATGCCCACCGGCTGGATCACGGTCATGGCGGGGTTGGGCACCACATTGGTGGCGTCATAGGCGCCGCCCAGCCCCACTTCCAGCACCACCGCATCGGCGGGATAACGCGAAAAGGCCAGGAACATGGCGGCGGCGGTGATTTCGAAGAAGGTGATCTCGCGGCCCTGATTGACCTCTTCGACCTCCTCCAGCAGCGACACCAGCGCCTCTTCCGAAATCAACTTGCCGGCCAGACGGATGCGCTCATGGAAGCGCACCAGATGCGGCGAGGTATGGACATGCACCTTCAGCCCCTGCGCCTCCAGCATGGCGCGGGTGAAGGCGCAGGCCGATCCCTTGCCGTTGGTCCCGGCGACATGGATCACCGGCGGCAGCTTCAGGTGCGGATTGCCCAGCCCTGCCAACAGCCGGAGGATGCGGTCCAGCGCCAGGTCGATCTTCTTGGGATGCAGCGTCAGCAGGCGCTTGAGCACCGCGTCGCTGCGCGTGGTTTCCGACAGCATTCAGGCCCACTCAATAATCAAGGAGTTGCGACGATGCCGCCATTGCCGGCGGCGGGACGCCGCGGCATGGACAGGATCTTGCTGCGCGGCTTTTCCTGCTTCATCAGCATGTGCAGCACCCGCGACAGGGTGGCGCGCATTTCCTTTCTGTGCGTGACCATGTCCAGCATGCCGTGCTCCAGCAGATATTCGGCACGCTGGAAGCCCTCGGGCAGCTTTTCCCGGATGGTCTGGGCGATGACGCGGGCCCCGGTAAAGCCGATCTGGGCGCCCGGCTCGGCAATCTGGATGTCACCCAGCATGGCGTAGGAGGCGCTGACGCCGCCAAAGGTGGGATCGGTCAGCACCACGACGTAAGGAAGGCCCGCCTCGCGCAGCATGTCCACGCAGATGGTGGTGCGGGGCATCTGCATCAGGGACAGGATGCCTTCCTGCATGCGCGCGCCGCCGGAAGCGACATAGAGGATATAGGGACGCTTTTCCTTGATCGCCGCCTGCAGGCTTTCGGCCAGCGCCTCGCCCACCCCCATGCCCAGGCTCCCGCCCAGAAAGTCGAAGGGCTGCACCCCGATCATCACCGGCAGGGCGTCAATGCTGCCGCGCGCGGCGGTGAAGGCCTCGGGCCGCCCGGTCTTGGCGCGCGCCTGTTTGATCTCGTCGGAATATTTCTTCTCGCCCTTGAAGCGCAGCGGGTCGGCCGGAACCGAGGGCGGCACCAGCTCGGTGAAGCTGCCGGGATCGAAGGTATAGGCGAAACGTTCGGCCGGGCCGATGCGCATATGGTGATCGCAATTGGGGCAGACATTGAGATTGGCCACCAGGTCGCGATGGAAAATCATCTCGCCGCAGGACGGGCACTTCTTCCAGAGATTTTCCGGGGTGTCGCCGCCCCGGCCGCCGTTGCCGCCCTTGCCACCGCCCATCATCTTCTTGATGCGGGGTGGAACGATATTGGTGATCCAGTTCATGCCGGCACCTTACCATGACGCGCCGCGTGGGTGGAACCGGCGAGCTTCTTGGCCAGTTCCAGGACTTCGGCGATGATTCGGTCCCTGCCCTCGTGCAGATGATTCGCGACCTGGCTGACGATGGCCGAACCCACCACCACCCCATCGGCGACCCGGGCCACGGCGGCGGCCTGCTCCGGCGAGCGGATGCCGAAGCCCACCGCGCAGGGCAGATCGGTGGCGGCCTTGACGCGCGCGAGGGCCGCGCGGACCTCTTCCTCGGGCACCGCCTTGGTGCCGGTGACGCCCGCCACCGAGACATAATAAAGATAGCCGGATGCTTCGCCGACGATGCGCTTCAGCCGGGCATCGTCGGTCGTCGGCGTGATGAAGCGCACCAGATCCGCGCCCTGGGCCAGGGCCGGCACCCGCAGCACTTCATCTTCTTCCACCGGCAGATCGACCACGATCAGCCCGTCCACGCCGGCTGCCGCCGCATCCCTGGCGAAGAGCGCGGTGCCATAGGCATGGATGGGATTGTAGTAGCCCATCAGCACCAGCGGCGTGTTCCTGTCTGTCTTGCGGAACTTCTCCACCATCTTGAGCACCTTGGCCATGTTGGCGCCGGCTTTGAGCGCGCGCACCGACGAGGCCTGCACCACCGGGCCATCCGCCATCGGATCGCTGAAGGGCATGCCCAGCTCGATCACATCGGCGCCCGCGGCCGGCAGCTTCTCCAGGATGGCGAAACTGGTTTCCATATCGGGATCGCCCGCGGTGATGAAGGGGACGAAGGCGGCGCGGCCTTCCTTCTTCACGGCGGCGAATTTCGCGGCCAACCTGCTCATGACAAAATCCGGCTCATATTTTTTCACCAAGCGCATGGGCGACCGAGAAAATATCCTTGTCGCCGCGGCCCGACAGGCAGACGGCGATGGTCTGACCAGGTGTCATCTGCGGCGACACCTTCACCACATGGGCGATGGCGTGCGCCGATTCCAGCGCCGGGATGATGCCCTCCAGCTTGGACAGCAGCATGAAGGCGTCCAGCGCCTCCCTGTCGGTGATGGAGAAATACTTCACCCGGCCCATATCCTTCAGCCAGCTGTGCTCCGGTCCCACGCCCGGATAGTCCAGGCCCGCCGAAATGGAGTGCGCCTCCAGAATCTGGCCGTCATGGTCCTGCAGCAGATAGGACCGCGCGCCGTGCAGCACCCCGGGCGTGCCCTTGGAAATGGTGGCGGCATGGCGCGGCGTGTTCACGCCATCACCGGCCGCTTCCACGCCATGGATCTCCACGCCCGCGTCATCCAGGAAGGGATGGAACATGCCCGCGGCGTTGGAGCCGCCGCCGACGCAGGCCACCACCAGGTCCGGCAGGCGCTTTTCCCGTTCCAGCATCTGGGCGCGGGCTTCGTTGCCGATCACGGTCTGGAAATCGCGCACCATGGCGGGATAGGGATGCGGCCCGACCACCGAACCGATGATGTAGAAGGTGTCATGCACATTGGCGACCCAGTCGCGCAGCGCTTCGTTGGTTGCGTCCTTGAGCGTGCGTGAGCCTGACGAAACGCCCCGCACTTCCGTGCCCAGCAGGCGCATGCGGAAGACATTGGGCTTCTGCCGCTCCATGTCCACCTCGCCCATATAGACCGTGCAGGGCAGCCCGAAGCGCGCCGCCACCGTGGCGGTGGCCACGCCATGCTGGCCCGCGCCGGTTTCGGCGATGATGCGGGTCTTGCCCATGCGCCGGGCGAGCAATATCTGGCCCAGGCAATTGTTGATCTTGTGCGCGCCGGTATGGTTGAGGTCTTCGCGCTTCAGATAGATTTTCGGGCCCGCCAGATGCCGGGTCAGCCGCTCGGCGAAATAGAGCGGGCTTTCGCGGCCCACATAATGGGTGAGCAGGCCCGACAGTTCGGCCTGGAACGCCGGATCCTTTTTCGCCGCCTCATACGCCTGCTCCAGCGACAGCACCAAGGGCATCAGGGTCTCGGCGACAAAGCGGCCGCCATAGGCGCCGAAATGACCGCCCGCGTCGGGGCCGCTGCGAAGGGAATTGGCAATCTGGTTCATGCGCTTTGCTTGGCGATAGAGGCGGAAAACCGCGTGGCATTGATGAAGGCAACAATGCGCGCGGCATCCTTCACACCGGCCGCGCTTTCCACGCCCGAGGACACATCCACCAGCTCCGCGCCCGACAGCGCGATGGCGCGCGCCACATTCTCCGGGTCAAGTCCGCCGGCAAGGAACCAGGGCTTGCGGAAAGACCGGCCGGTGAGAAGTTTCCAGTCAAAGGCCGCGCCATGGCCGCCGGGGCGCTGCGCGCCTTTGGGTGGCCTCGCATCAAACATCAGCATGTCGGCGACTTTTTCATAATCCACCGCCACCGCAAGATCGGACGCCTCGGCCACCGGCAGCGCCTTGATCACGGGCAGGCCAAAGCGCGCCCGGATATCCACCGTGCGCTGGACGGTCTCGCGACCATGCAGTTGCAGGAAATCGGGCGCGACCGCCTTCACCAGCGCCGCGATCCCCGCATCATCCATGTCGGTGATCAGGGCCACGCTTTTCAGCCGCCCGCGCATGTGACCGGCCAGCGCGCGCGCCTGATCCAGCGCGACAAAGCGCGGCGACCTGGGATGGAAGACCAGCCCGCCATAAACGGCGCCCGCGCCCGCCGCCGCGTCAATCGCGTCGGGGCTGGCGAGGCCACAGATTTTCACCGCTACGGTCATGGGCTGGGCTGTATGGCCCCCTGCCTTGCGGAAATCAAGCAAAGCCGGGAACAGGCACTAAGAAGCTGTAATACCTAGGATTTTTGTAATATCTCTGGCCGCCAGCGCGGGATCCGGAGCGCCCGTGATGGGCCTGCCGATCACCAGGATATCGGCGCCGGAGCCCAGCGCCTCGGCCGGCCCCATCACCCGCCGCTGGTCTGCCACCGCGGAGCCCGCCGGCCGGATGCCCGGCACCACCAGCAGGAAATCCGGTCCCAGCTCAAGGCGCAACCGGGCAATTTCATGCGCCGAACAGACCACGCCATCCAGCCCGCATTGCTGCGCCAGCGAGGCAAGCCGCAGCACCTGATCGCCTACCGGCGGCGTCAGGCCCACGGACGGCAAGTCTTCGTCCGACAGGCTGGTCAGCATGGTGACGGCGATCACCCTGGTGGAAGGCGACACGCTGCGCGCCGCCTCGACCGCCGCGCGCATCATCGCCGCCCCACCCTGGGCATGGACATTCATGATGGAAACACCCAGCGCCGCAGCCGCCCGGCAGGCGCCCGCCACGGTGTTGGGAATGTCGTGAAACTTCAGGTCCAGGAAGATCGGCAGGCCACAGCCTTCAAAGCCGCGCACCCCTTGGGCGCCATGGGCGCTGAAGAATTCCAGCCCCAGCTTCAGTCCGCCGACATGTCCGCGCACACGCTCCGCAAGCCTGCGGGCATAGTCGAGATCGGTGGTATCGAGAGCGACAAATATTGGATTGGAAGTGCGGGCCGGATTCACGGCTCCGGCGTACCGCCATTCAGCCGTTCACGCAATTCCTTGCCGGTGCGGAAGAAGGGCGCACGCTTCTGGCCCACGGAAACCGGCTCGCCGGTGCGCGGATTGCGGCCCATGCGCGAGGGACGCACCTTGACGCTGAAGGCGCCAAAACCACGCAACTCGACGCGATGGCCATCTGCCAGCGCTTTGCTGATGGAATCCAGAACCGTCGTCACGATGCGTTCCACATCGCGGTGGTAGAGGTGCGGATAGCGGGCCGTCAGGCGCGCAACCAATTCAGATTTGATCATCCCCAGGCCCCTTCAGGGACAGTGCCCGCGATGGAGTCGCGATGCTGGAGATAATCTTCCAGTTAAGTTCCCGGGCGTCAACGGGAAGCATCTGAAAAGTCAGACTTTTTTCGATTAAGGGGGAATTTTTGGTCCGTGGGCGATGTATTTTGGCCTGGTTCCGCCCCATCCCGGGCTGCTTGCACAGTCCTGCCGCCCCATGGAAAGTCCTCTCAAGCAATAAAGACAAAGGGGTGGGACATGAGAATCCGTCATTTTGGCTGGAATTTGGCCCTGGCTGGGGCCCTGATTCTGGGAGCAAGCGCATATATCCCCGAAGTGATGGCCGCACCGGCGGCGAAGGAAAGCTGGATCGGCGCCTGGGGCTTTGTCCCCATTCCGCTGCCACCGGGGGCTCCATTCCAGCCCGTCGCAAATCCGTCCGTGATCCCCCTGGCTGGCGGCCAGGCGATGCCGGTCACCCCGCCCCCGTCCACGCCGCCCCTGCTCGACAATCCCGGCAATGTGCCGGTGGTGATACCCGACAGCGATCCCTCCAACATCACCATCCGCCAGCTGGTGCGGGTGGCGGTGGCGGGCAAGCGCATTCGCCTGCGCCTTTCCAATGAAGACGGCAGCGAGGCCCTGACCTTGGGCGCGGTGCATGTGGGCGCGGCCGGTCCCGACGGCAGCCTGATCGCCGGCAGCGACCATATCGTCACTTTCGACGGCAAGAACGGCATCACCGTTCCCGCCAGCGCACCGCTATTGTCGGATCCGATCGACCTGAAAGTGGAGGCGCTGGGGAAGCTTGTGATCTCGGTGCACATACCGGGGCCCTTTTCGCGCATCGGCCACGGCCTGTTCCAGTATGTCGCCGGCGTTCCGGGCGATCACACCGCGGCCGCCAGCCTGCCGGGCCAGCGTTTGATGCGCCTGCCGGCCCTGGTGACCGAAGTGGATGTCGATCCGGTGAGCGCCGATGGCGTGATCGTGACCTTGGGCGATTCCATCACCGAAGGCGCGCTTTCCACCGCCAATGCCTTCCGCGGCTGGCCCGACCGGCTGGCCGAACGGCTGGCGGCCGCACATTCCAAATGGTCGGTGGTCAATACCGGCATCGGCGGCAACCGCCTGTTGCGCTATGGCGCCGGCCCCAGCGCGCTGGCCCGGCTGGACCGCGACGTGCTGAGCGTGCCCGGCGTCAAGGCCGTCATCCTGCTGGAAGGCATCAATGACATCGGCCGCGGCTTCTTCCCGCCTACCGAGCCGGTGACGGCCGACGCGCTGATCGCCGCCGACAAGCAGATCATCGAACGCGCCCATGCCAGGGGCATCAAGGTCTATGGCGCGACGCTGACGCCTTACAAGGGCGCGCATTACTACATGCCAGACGGCGAGAAAGTGCGTGAGGCGGTGAATGCCTGGATCAAGACCGGCGGCGCCTTTGACGGCGTGGTGGATTTCGCCCCGTCCGTCGCCGACAGGTCCGATCCCACCACTTTCGATCCGAACTTCAATCTCAATGACAAATTGCATCCCAATGATGCCGGCTATCAGGCCATGGCCAATGTCATTGACCTCAACCTCTTCAAATAGGCCTTAAAGCGCCATGTCCGATCCCGCGCTGGAAGCGCATGAACATGCCGAACATGCCGAGCATGCGGCGCATGAGAAAGACCCCTTTGTCAGCCGTGTTTCCATCACCGTCGCCGTGCTGGCGGTGATGGCGGCGGCGGCGGGCTCGCTGGAGACGGTGGAAGGCGGCCGCGCCATCACCGAGTCCAGCGCGGCGGTGCTTGCCCAGGACAAGGCCACCGACAGCTGGAACGAATATCAGGCCGACAGCCTCAAGCGGCATATCTACGAGATCGCCTCCGCCGCGGGCGGCGCCAAGGCGGAGGAATATGCCAAGGAAATCGGCAAGGACCGCGACGGCCAGGACAAGGCCCACGACAAGGCGCAGGACGCGGAAAAAGACCGCGACGCCCGCTTGCGGGAAAGCGCGATGCACGAGCAGCGGCACCACTGGCTGACCGGCGCCGCCACCCTGATCGAGATCGGCATCGCGCTGTCCACCATGGCGATCATCACCTCCAAGCGGCCGTTCTGGTTTTCGGCGATGGGGCTTGGCGCGGTTGGTGCGGTTTTGTTCGCCGTCGCCTATCTGGCGAATTGACAGATGCGGCCCCGGGACCTTTTCGGCGTGGCGTTGCGCGTGCTGGGCGTCTGGTTTGTCTACAACGCCTGCTATGCCGGTTTTTTCCTTGGCATGAAGGAAGCCAACCTGCCGCTGAACTCCCAGGTCTCCATGACCCAGGACAAGCTTCTCGTCGGCTTCTACCTGGCGCTGGCCTTTGTGCTGCTGGCGCTGGCGGACAGGATCGTGGCGCTCTGCTACGGACCTGACAGAAGCTAGGCGGCTTTCTCTGCCAGTTCGCCCTGCTGCATCAGCACGCTGGCGGTGTCGAACAGGCATTGATGCTCGACGATCCTGCCATCCTTCACGGTCCAGCCGATGAAGAGGTCGAACTGGACATAGCGGCCGCTGGGCTGATGCAGCGCTTCGGTCTCGAACAGGCCCCAGACCCGCTCACCCTGGGCGGTTACGGTCCTGGGATTGATGCGCGTCACGTGATAGCGGGAAAAAAGCAGCGCGCTGTATTCGCGCACGCCGGCCACGCCGCGATGGATGCCGCCGAAACGGAAGAACTGCGGCGGCGCCGTCGCCTTCCACACCACCTCGGGACTGAGCGCCTCGAACAGCGGCTCAAGGTTGCCGTCTTTCAATGCGGCAAAGACGGCCAGTATCAGGGCCTTGTTGGATTGTTCCTGTGTCATCAGACGATTCATGCCTCACATGGGCCAAGCGGATAATGCCGGCCGGGAAAAGGGAAATGCTGAGCGAAATATCTAGCAGCCTGCGCGCGAATCGCCCTCGCAGACGCGATGAAAACGGGTGGTGGCTACAGGCGCGCAAAGCCCAAGTCAATGTATGGCAGTCGCCCGATTGTTGCATGGCGGTGACATATCAGCAGCCATGCTGGAAATTGGAAACCGCTCAAAGGGAACCACATTTCCTGTTTGAGACAAAATTTCCAAGGCGGGCGCAGAATGTCCCTTGCACAACGTGTAAGCGAAGTTCCGGATGCTTACGAACACGGCAACCTTTCGACGGCACGGCTGCTTGCGGACGCCGGCTATCTGGAGACGCCGCAATCGCTCACGGTCGGCGATGTGGAAGCGGCGCTGGAGGAAGATCCCAACCTGGCCGAATTGTGGCTGGAAAGAGGCCGGGATCAGCGGCTGGCCGGCGGCTGGGGTATCGAGCAGACCCTCGACCATTACCGGGTGCAGAACTATTCCAGCGGGCAATATCTCGTGGAGCGGGACAGGCTCCATGCCTGCGCCGAGTTCATTGTCCGCTATGTCGGCTTTATCCATGCGGTTGTGAGGCGGTACGCGCGCTAGGCGGCCGGCATTGGCGAAATTTCGGACGCTGCCGCGCCGCAGCATGGCGATTGCGACACATTGATGCGAAGCCGAACTTGCCGTCGGCCCCCCGTCCACTTACCGTCCAGCCACTTCAGGGGCGTAAAGGGACAATCAGAATGATAAATCGCAGAGACCTGCTGGCCAGCGCGTCGGCCCTTACCTTGCTGGGCTTCGGGCCGGCCAGGGCCCAGGCCGCGCCCGCCGAGACCGATTGGCTGCATTACGCCAACGACCTCGCCAGCACCCGCTATTCGCCGCTCGACCAGATCAGCGCCGCCAACTTCAACCAGCTCGACCTGGCATGGCGCTTCTCCACCAATGCGCTCGGGCCCCGGCTTGACGCGGATTTCATGTCCACGCCGCTGGTGATCAAGGGCCGGCTCTACACCACCGCGGGCTTCCGCCGCGACGTGGTCTGCCTGGATGCGGGCACCGGCGAGTTGCTGTGGATACACCGCTATGACGAAGGCGAGCGATTGGGCTCGCGCGGCGGCACGGGCCTGGGCGTCGGCTATTGGACCGATGGCGCCAATGAACGCATCGTCTATGTCACCCGCGGCTACAACATGTTCTCGCTGGACGCCAAGACCGGCGTGCCCGATCCGGCCTTCGGCACCAATGGCATGGTCGATCTCCGGCAGAATGACGACCAGACCATGGATCCCAACAAGGGCGTGATCGGTCTGCACGCGCCGCCGCTGGTGGTGAAGAATACGGTCGTGGTGGGCGCCGCCCCCACGCTCTATTCCAAGGGCTATGTGCGCGGCTTTGACGTGAAGACCGGAAGCCGCAAGTGGATTTTCCACACCATCCCGCGCAGGGGCGAGTTTGGCTACGACACCTGGACCACGCCGGGCCAGGCGGAAGCCGCCGGCAATACCGGCGCCTGGGCGCCGATGTCGGCCGACGAAGAACTTGGCCTGGTCTATGTCCCGGTGGAACTGCCGCAGACCGACATGCTGGGCGTCAGCCGCACCGGCGACAACCTGTTTGGCGAAACCCTTGTCGCGCTGGACATCGAGACGGGCTCGCGCAAATGGCACTACCAGATCATTCATCACGGCCTGCAGGATCGCGACATCTCCTGCGCCGGCATCCTTTGCGACATCCCGCACAACGGAAAGACCGTCAAGGCGATCGCCCAGCCCACCAAGCAGGGCTACCTCTATGTGCTGGACCGCACCAACGGCAAACCGGTGTTTCCGATTCCGGAAAAGCCGATCCCCAAGGGCCATGTGCCGGGCGAATACTATTCGCCGACCGAGCCCATCCCCAGTGCGCCGCCGCCTTTCGCGCATCAGGGAGTCACCGAGAACGACCTGGTCGACTTCACGCCGCAGATCAAGGCCCGCGCACTGGAGATCGCCAAGCATTATGTGCTGGCCTCGCTCTTCACGCCGCCGCCGGTGGTCACGGACCAGATCTTCGGCGCACTGAACATGCCGGGGCTGCAGGGCGGCGCCAACTGGCCGGGCGGCTCCTATGATCCCGAGACCAATATCCTCTATGTCTATGCCAAGAACCAGATCGAGATCACCGGCGTGGTCGTGCCGGGCGGCGGCAAGCCGCCCTATCAGCGCGGCGGCCAGCCTGCGGCCGGCAGCTCCGACCCGAATGGCGGCACTTTTGGCGGCGTCGCCAGCCTGAAGGGCCAGCCCGGCCGCGGCCGCGGCTCGGTCTCGCGCGACGGCCTGACCGATCCCATCGTGCCGGGACTGATCTCCATCGAGGGCATTCCGCTGATGAAACCGCCCTATGGCGTCGTCACCGCGCTCGATGTCGCCAAGGGCACCAAGGTATGGCAGGTGGTGCATGGCGAGACGCCCGATGCGATCAAGAACCATCCGCTGCTCAAGGGCGTCACCATCCCGCGCACCGGCCAGTCCGGCATCCTGGGCACGCTCACCACAAAGACCCTGGTGATCCTGGGCGACAGCGGCCTGTTCACCGACGAACAGGGCCGCAAGGGCGCGCGGTTCAGGGCCTATGACAAGGCCACCGGCGAGGAACGCGGCGCGGTGTTCATGGACAAGGTGCAGACCGGCGCCGCCATGACTTACATGCACGCGGGCAAGCAGTACATCGTCACCGCGGTGGGCAGCTCCTATGGCGCCGACCTGCTGGCGTTTGCCTTGCCGGGCGAGGCACCGGCCGCGCCAGTGCGCGAGGAACGTTGAGCTTGACGCGGATCACAGCGGCCGTGGCGGCGCTTTGCACCGCGCTTGTGACCATGGGCCAGATGCCCATGCCGACGCCCATGCCTCCCGATCCGTTCGGTCCGCCCGAGCGCCATTGGGCGCATCTGGCGGATGGCAAACCCTGGGGCACTACGGCAGGCATCGAGATCGGTCCGCATGGCGAGATCTGGGCCATAGATCGCTGTGGCGACGGCACCTGCGACGGCTCGAAGATGGCAGCGGTGCATCAAATCGATCCCAGGACGGGGCGGCCGATCCGCAGCATCGGCGCCGGCCTCTTCGCCATGCCGCACGGCCTGCACGTCGACAAGGACGGCAATGTCTGGGTGACCGACGCCGCGGTGGCCAAGCATGGCGGCCCCAAAGGCGAGCAGGTCATCAAGCTGTCGCCCGATGGCAAGGTTCTCATGCGGCTGGGGACGGCGGGCGTCTCCGGCGGCGGCCCCACCCACTTCCATGATCCCGGCGATGTGGTGACCGCACCCAATGGCGATATCTTCGTGGCCGACGGTCATGGCACCGTGGCGCTGGACCTGCCGCCCGATACCATCACCCGCATCATCAAGTTCACGCCGGACGGCAAGTTCATCAAGGCGTGGGGAAGCCTGGGCTCGGGCAAGAGCCAGTTCCGCAATCCGCATGCGCTGGCGTTTGATTCCCGGGGCCGGCTGTTCGTCGCCGACCGCGTCAATGGCCGCATCCAGATCTTCGACCAGGACGGCAAGTGGCTGACGGAATATCGCACCTTCAATCATCCGAGCGGACTGTTCATCGACAAAAACGACACGCTCTATGCCAGCGACTACAACAGCGAAGGCCAGAAGGGCATTTATATCGGCAGCGCCAGGACCGGAACGCTGAAATACTTCGTCCCCGATGACCAGGCGGGCGAAGGCGTGGCGCTGGGCCCTGACGGCACCCTCTATGCCGCCACACCCGGCGGAATCACGCGGTTTCTGCCGAAGACGGCGCAATAGCGGCGCACCGTCCTTCCTGATAATCTTGGCGCAACCGATAAAACAAGGGAAACGCCATGTTCAACCGCCGCAATTTCATCGTTTCGAGCTCGGCGCTGGCCGTAACCGCGCCCGCCTTCGCCAAGGGCCTCGACCCGCGCGACAGGGACATCAGCTTCGGCACTACCGGCTCCATCTTCGGCACCTGGCCGAACAGCGGCACGCAGAATTCCATCGCCATGAAGATGTCCACCGACATGCCGATGATGCTGGCGGATGTGAAGCATTACGGCCTGGAAGGTTTTGAACCCTATTCCGGCCAGGTGGTGCAGTTCCTCGACGATCCCATGACCTTCAGGAAAGAGCTGGATGCCGCGGGCGTGAAGCTCGCCAGCGTGGGCGATCTGCCGCGCAAGCCTTCCGACCGCACCGGCGATACTGCGGTCCCGCGCGGCGCGGCCAATGCCGTGGTCGAATATCCCTGGCTGGGCGGCAAGGGGCGCGACAAGCTGATCGCCGACATGGAGGCCTGCGCCCGCGATTTCCTGCAGCCTTTGGGCGTGGATCACTGGAAGAACAATATGGGCGCGCGTCCGCCGGGCGGCCCCAGCGACGACCAGCTCAAGGCCCTGGCCGACACCGCCAACGAGATCGGGAGGCGCACCCTGAAGTATGGCGTGCGGCTGTCCCTGCACGCGCATATGTGGGGCCCGATGGAGCGCGAGCATGATTTCCGCCGGGTGATGGAGCTGACTGATCCCCATTATGTCTGGCTGATCCTGGACACCGGCCATAACGTGCTGGGCGGCATGGATGTGGTGAAGATCACCGACGAATTCTTCCCCCGCATCACCGAATTCCACCTGAAGGACACGTTTCCGCAATGGCGCGGCAACAAAGAGGGTCCGACCCAGGAAATGCACCGCCAGAAAAGCGTCTACGCCTCGGTCGGCCAGGGCGGCGGCGTGGATTTCCCCGGCGTCTTCGCGGTGATGCGCAAGAAGCATTTCAAGGGCTGGGCGGTGTTTGACATCGACGCGCCGCGTCCCGGCGACGGCACCGGCAGCGTGGACGACAATATCGCGGCAAGCGTCCGCTACATGCGCGATGTGCTGAAGGTGAACCTGCCCCCGCCGCCGGCCAAGGGGCTGTTTACCGAAGCATAACGGCCTATTCGCAAACCATGCTGAAATTGGCCTGGGCCATGGCCGAGGTGCCGCTGCCGCCCATGGTGGCGGGATGGCAGGCTTGCGGATTGAGGCTGCGCATTTTCTCCGACGGCTGAAAATGGATGCCATCCGCGGCCACATCCATGCCGTCCTTGCGGTACTGCGCCCATTGCGCATTGGTCCGGCACACTTCCGGCCCCTTGAGGCGTTCACCCGGAAGGGTCTGGGGCGGACGGCAGGTGATGGCGTTGGGATCGCCCTCCCCCGTCGGCGTGCCGGCATAGCTCTTGGCGGCAGGTGCGGCCTGGGCATCGGCGGGCGCGGCCGCGGGCTCGGCGAAGGCCGGCGCGGAAAGCAGGACAAAGGCAGCGACGGCAAATTTCATGGACGTGGCTCCCGGGACCCTGCACCAGTTTACCGCAAGGCCGGCAGGAATTGAACCGGGCTCAAGGCGCGCGGATGAACAGGCCGACGGTCAGCGCAATGCCGATCACAACGGCCGCGACACGCAGAATCTTCTGGTTCACCCGGCTGACCAGGCGGCCGCCAATCCAGCCGCCAATCACCGCGCCGGCGCAGGCGATGGCCGCCTGCAGCCAATGCACCTGGGGCGAAAAGACGAAAATCGCCACCGCGCTGGCATTCATCACCCCCGCCAGCACATTCTTGGTGGCGCTGGCGTTGCGGATCTCAAGCCCGGCCGCGGTGAGCGCCGCCAGCATCAGAAAACCGATACCGCCACCGAAATAGCCGCCATAGATGGAAATGCAGAATTGCACGACGCCGGCCCCGAACCGGCCCAGCACCGGCGGCCGGTCGGACTTGCGCGGCACGAAGCTGCCATAGGCGAAAACCGAGGTGGCGAACAGCACCAGCCAGGGCACCATATGGCTGAAGATGGAAGACGGCGTCACCAGGAGCAGGATGGCGCCCACCACACCGCCTGCCAGCGAGATCACGAACAGCGTCGTGAACGAAAGCCCGCCGGCGCCCGAGACATGCGCGCGCCCCGCCAGGCTTGAAGTGACCTGACCGGGAAACAGCGCAATGGTGGATGTGATGTTGGCGGCCAGCGCCGTCATGTTGGTGAGCATCAGCGCCGGCAGGGTGAGGAAGGTGCCTCCGCCCGCCAGCGCATTCTGGATTCCCGCCCAAACCGCGACGGCAAAGAGAATGAGAAGTCCCATGGTCATGGCGTCGCCATGCCACGACTTCAGCCGAAGGTAAACGCGAAGGCCTGCACGCCAGGGTCCAGGAATTGGATGGCGAAGGTGTGGTCAGCCTGCATGGCGGAGGTGTTGTCCAGCCGGATCAGCTGATACAGCCGCTGGCTTGTGACCATACCGTTGCCGCCGTCATCGGTGTCGGTGCCATGGCTTGCGCCGGGCGCCTGGCCGTCCAGCGTCACCTTGAACCGCACCGGCTTTCCATCACTGCCCGGTCCCAGCACCAGATGCAGGTCACGGGCGTGGAAGCGGAAAGTGATCTTGCCGCCGGCCGCATCCAGGGCGGATTTCTCTTCCCCGATGGTCCAGCGGCCGGTGAACCCCCACTGGTTGGGCTGGAGTGGAAACGGCGTTTCGTAATTGGCGGGCTCGTCCTGATGCACCGGACCGGCGGCGAAATTCTCGCCTCTTCCATAGCCGACATAGGTTTCGGGCGACTTGGCGGGGTCATCGGGCGTGGCCGCGGCCTGTACGCCCTGCGCTCTGGGATCGACAATGCCGCCGGGGACATTCTGATTGCCGGCCTCGCGCAGCAGCTGCTGGATCACCCGCTCGGACTCGTCATATTCGCCTTCGCCGAAATGGTGATGGCGGATGCGGCCCTGGGCGTCGATGAAATAATGCGCCGGCCAGTATTCATTGTTGAAGGCCTGCCAGATGGCGAGATTGTTATCCAGGGCCACCGGATAGGTCACGCCAAGGTCATGCACCGCGCGCTTCACATTGTCCGGGACTTTCTCGAAGGCGAATTCCGGCGCATGCACGCCGATCACCACCAGGCCGTGGTTCCTGTATTTCTGCGCCCAGGCTTCGACATAAGGCAGCGCGCGCAGGCAGTTGATGCAGGAATAGGTCCAGAAATCCACCAGCACCACCTTGCCGCGCAAGCTGGCGCGGGTGAGCGGCGGCGAATTCAGCCATTCCACCGCGCCGTTCAGTTCCGGCATGGTGCCTTCCACCGGCAGGCTGCTGCCGGCCACGGCGATGCTTTGCGTTTTGCGGCCAAGGCCGGAGCCCTGCAGCAAGGATTGTTCAAGTCCGGTGGTGCGGGTGAGCGACAGTTGGGTCAGAAGCCCGGTATCCAGGCCCAGCGCGATGGCGGCGACACCCGCCAGCACCAGAACGCCCAGCGCACGGCGGACCCATTCCCCCACGCCCAGGCTTTTCTTCATGGCGGTAAAGACGCGGCCGCCGATCAGCAGCGCCGCCGCCAGCGAGGTGGCCGCGCCCAGCGCATAGGCCAGCAGCAACAGGGTGGTGGAGGTGCTGGCGCCCTTGATCGCGGCGCCGGTGAGGATCAGGCCCAGGATCGGACCCGCGCACGGCGCCCATAACAGGCCGGTCGCAACACCCAGCAGCAGCGAAGACCCGGCGCCGCCCTGCCCCGCGCTGGCGTCATTGGACAGGCGCGAACCCAGCGCCACCAGCGGCCGGGTCAGATGGTCGGCGAGTTGCGGCAAAAGCAGGGTCAGGCCGAACAGCGCCAGCAGCACCATGGCGGCGATGCGGCCCCATTGATTGGCATGCACCGCCCAGCTTCCGCCCAGCGTGGCCAGGGTCGCGACACCGGCGAAAGTGATGGCCATGCCCACGAGCAGCGGCAGGCCGGAGCGCAGGAAAGGCTGGTCCGAACGCGCGAACACGAAGGGCAGGACCGGCAGGATGCAAGGGCTCAGGATCGTGAGCACGCCGCCTATATAAGACAGCAGGAACAGGATCATGGGCGCCTCCGGCAGGGTGTCTAGCACATCCACCGGATATTCGCGGCATACGGCTCAGCCGTTACAGGGGATCAGGCCGGCCACCAGGACCGGTTCGACCGAGGCCGCACATTCGCGTCAGGCGTTCGCACGCACCTTGTCCGCCAATTTCGCCGCTTCACATTCGGCGGCCTCGTCTTTGCGGGGCGTACCCCCTCTGGCTTTTCGGTTTTGGGCAGCAGGCTGCGTCCGCTCAGGCCCGGGAGACTTGCGTTCTTCTGTCATATCCAGAAAACGCGGCAACGCCGGATCGGTTACAGATAACCCGGCGAGGTCGGCCACCAATTGGGATTTCCGGCAATCCTGGCCGAGCGTCCCATATGCGACTGGCTGGTGCGCAAATCCCGGGCGCGATGACGGCTCAGCATGTCACCGATAAAGCGGACATAGCGCACGATGAATTCCGCCACGGCATGCAGTTTCTTTTTCTCGACCAAGGCGCGGCCACCGGCATAGCTCTGCACTCTGTACTGGCCATGATCGCATTCAATGCTCCAGCCCCCGGTCAGGCGTTGGTCACGGCCACGCTCAAGCCAGCGGTCGGCCAGGTCGGGATGGCGCCGCAGGGCCTCTTCCACGTCTTCCACCGTCAGGGCCTGGGGCGAGTCGAGATAGCCCGAACGCAGCAGCAGCCGGGCGGTGGATTCATCGCCCCGTTCATACAATTCGGGCATTTCGCTTATTTTTTCTGCGAGAATCATGGGGCACCTGAACCGATTGCGGGATCGATTCCTCAATGCGGTTCCTGCCCGGAAGTTTCGGCTGCCGCCAAAATGCCCCTAAAATACCCCGGAAATGCCCGCCGCATTTCGCGCAACCGCGCATTGCGGCTTTTGCGCGGGCCCAGGTTCCGGCGCGCGCTATAGTGGCCGCGTCGGGGGGCCTTCATGACAACGCATCTGACATGGCGCGACGCACTTCTGGCGCTTGCCATTGTTTTCGTCTGGGGCACCAATTTCGTGGTGATCCGGGTGGCGCTGGACGCGCTGCCGCCGCTGTTCCTGGCCACCTTGCGGTTTGTGCTGGTGCTGCTGCCCGCCTGCTTCTTCATCCCGCGTCCCAAGGTATCCTGGGCCAATCTGGTGATCTATGGCCTGTGCATCGGCATGCTCCAGTTCGGCGCCCTGTTCATCGCCATGAACGGGCGCATCTCGCCGGGCCTGGCCTCGCTGGTGATACAGATGCAGGTCTTCTTCACTATCGCGCTGGCGATGCTGCGCACCGGCGAAAAACTGAAGGCGCACCATCTCCTGGCCCTCGCCCTGGCGCTGGCGGGCATGGGCATGATCGCCGCCCATAACGGCCATGGCGGCGCCAGCCTTTCCGGATTGAGTCTGGTGCTGGTGGCCGCGCTGGGCTGGGCGCTGGGCAACCAGGCCAGCCGCGAGGCCGGCAAGGTCAACATGCTGGCCTATGTGGTGTGGGCGGCGCTGTTCGCCATTCCGCCGCTTCTGGGCCTGTCGCTGTGGCTGGAAGGACCCGCCGCGATCGCGGCCGGCATTGCGCGGGCCGGCGCCGTCACCTGGGCCAGCGTGCTGTGGCAGTCGGTGGGCAATACCTTGTTTGGCTATTCCTGCTGGGCCTGGCTGTTGTCGCGCTACCCCGCGGCCACGGTCGCACCGCTGTCGCTGCTGGTGCCGGTGTTCGGCTTCGGCGCCAGCGCACTGCTGCTGGGCGAGCCTTTGCCCGCATGGAAGATCGAAGCCACCGTCCTGATCATGGCAGGGCTCGCGGTGAATGTGCTGTGGCGGCCACGCAAGGCCGCCATCAGCGGTGAAGCAGCCTAGCCTCTCCCCTTTCAGACGCGCTGTTTGAAGATCAGATAGGTGAAGGTGTGGCCGGGTGTGGCGGTGAAAAGATGCACCAGGCCGGGCGGGACCACCAGCCGGTCGCCAGGATGCAGCGTTATGGTCTTGCCGCCCACCAGCGCGCCGCCGCGCATTTCAAGATCGCCTACGTCGTGCGCACCCTGCTGGGTGCCTCCGTAAGTGATGGTGCCCTCGCCGTCCAGGACATGGATGTAATCATACCAGTGACCATGCGCCTCGGACTGGGTGTTGATCGTCCGGGTGACATATTCGATGAAATAGCTCTCATGATCGATCACGATCTTGGACTGCGGCTTGCCGTCGGCGCGATGGGTGAGCGCCTCCACCTCCGCCGCAGGCTGGTAGACAAAAGCATCCGGCGGCGTGGTGTGGAGGGCGGGCGGCGCCGATGTTTGGGCCGAAGCCGCGAGGCTCAAGGTCGCCAGCATGGCGCCGGCCAGAAATCCCCACTGTCTCATGCGCGTTCCCTCTTTTGTTGGCTTTACGGGAACTTTAGCGGCGGCCCGGTCAAAAGGAAGAGCCCCCAAAAGAAAGAGGCGTCTTCCCGTGAAGAAAGACGCCCCAAACCTGTCGCAGATGCGAGATGCCTCAGCGCTTGGCTTTCTTCTTCTTGGCTTTCTTGGCCTTCTTGGCGGCCTTTTTCGGCGCCTTCTTGGCTTTCTTGGCGGTCTTCTTGGCCGCCTTCTTCGCCTTCTTGGCTTTCTTCTTCGCTTTCTTCACCGGGGCCGGGGTGCCGGTGAACAGGCCCGCGACGGCGGCCTCCAGTTCAGCGGCCTTCTCGGCCAATGCTCCTTTTTTCGCCATGATGTCGACTCCTCATCAGTTGATGAATTCAAGCTAATCGATTCTCGCGGCAAACAAAAAGGGCGCAGCTCACGCCGCGCCCGATTTGTTCGTGTGTACTCGCTGACCCGCCTTACTCGTCGCCCTTTTTCTTGGCCGGGGTCTTCTTCTTGAGGGCCGCACCCAGGATGTCGCCCAGGCTGGCGCCGCTGTCGGAGGAGCCATACTGCTCGACGGCTTCCTTCTCTTCCGAGATTTCGCGGGCCTTGATGGACAGCGAGACCTTGCGGGTCGCCTTGTCCACGCTGGTGACCAGGGCGTCAACCTTGTCGCCCTTGCCGAAGCGTTCCGGGCGCTGGTCGGCGCGGTCCCGCGCCAGATCGGCGCGGCGGATGAAGGACTTCACCCCGCCATCCAGTTCCACCTCGATGCCGCCATCGTTCACTTCCGTGACCGTCCCGGTGACGACCTGGTTCTTGCGCAGCGCCGAACCGGACGGGCCGGCCTTCTCGATGGGGTCGCCATCCAGCTGCTTGATGCCCAGGCTGACGCGTTCCTTCTCCACGTCGATGTCCAGCACCTTGGCCTTCACCATCTGGCCCTTCTGATAGTCCTTGATGGCTTCCTCGCCCGGCTTGGACCAGCTGAGGTCGGAGAGATGGACCATGCCGTCGATGTCGGAATCCAGGCCTATGAACAGGCCGAATTCGGTAATCGACTTGATCTCGCCCTCGATCACGCTGCCGGCCGGATGGCCGGTGGTGAAGGCGGTCCAGGGATTTTCCTGGGTCTGCTTGAGGCCCAGGCTGATGCGGCGCTTGTTGGAATCCACTTCCAGCACCGCCACGTCCACTTCCGTGCCGGGGGTGACCAGCTTGGAGGGGGCCATGTTCTTCTTCACCCAGGACATTTCGCTGACATGGACCAGGCCTTCCACGCCCGGCTCCAGCTCCACAAAGGCGCCATAGTCGGTGACATTGGTGACCTTGCCCTTGAACTGGACGCCCACCGGATACTTGGCGGCGACGCCTTCCCAGGGGTCGGTCTGGAGCTGCTTCATGCCCAGGCTGATGCGCTGGGTCTCATGGTTGATCTTGATGATCTGGACAGTGACGGTCTGGCCCACCGACAGGACTTCGGTCGGGTGGGAGACGCGGCGCCAGGCGATGTCGGTGACGTGCAGAAGCCCGTCTACGCCGCCCAGGTCCACGAACGCGCCGTAATCGGTGATGTTCTTCACCACGCCTTCCACGATCTGCTTTTCCTGCAGGGAGGCGACCAGCGAGGTGCGTTCCTCGGCGCGGCGCTCTTCCAGCACGGCGCGGCGCGACACCACGATATTGCCGCGGCGGCGGTCCATCTTCAGGATCTGGAACAGCTGGGGCTGGTTCATCAAGGGGCCGACATCGCGCATGGGGCGCACGTCAACCTGGCTGCCGGGCAGGAAGGCCACGGCGCCGTCCAGGTCGACGGTGAAGCCGCCCTTGACGCGGCCGAAGATCACGCCGGTGACGCGGGTGACATCGTTGAAGGCCTTTTCCAGCTTGATCCAGCTTTCCTCGCGCCGCGCCTTGTCGCGGCTCAGGACGGCTTCGCCCAGCGCATTCTCGACGCGCTCCAGATAGACCTCGACGGTATCGCCCACCTTGACGTCGGCGGGGATGCCCGGCATGGCGAATTCCTTCAGGGAAATGCGGCCCTCGGTCTTGAGGCCGACATCCACCATGGCGAAATCATTCTCGATCGAGACGATGGTGCCCTTGATGACCGAGCCTTCCTGGGGGCTCTGGGTTTCAAAACTCTGCTCCAGCATCGCCGCGAAGTCTTCGCGGGAGGGGATGGCGATGGAGCTTTCGGTACGTTCCTTGGTAGCGGCGCGAGCCATTCGGATTCCTATACGGTCGTTCGTGCCAAGCAGCCTGAAGCTGCTGGTCTTCCCATGGCGGTGCCATGAGCGGTTGGATTTTCGAGAAGGGTAAGCGGTATGCCCGAAAGCCGCCGGGCCTCCTTAGCCCCTGGGACGGTCCTTGAGCGCGCTCTCGAGTGCCTTGGCCACCTTGGGGGAAACCAAAGCGAGAGCTGCCGCGAACGCGGCGTCTATACCCAAATCGGAGGTATCCAGCAAGTCGGCGTCCGGGGCCTGTTTCAGGGGAGCGATGGGGCGGGACTTGTCGGCCGCGTCCCGGGCGTTGAGCTCGGCCAGCACGTCCTGCTCGGCCCGGCGGATATTCATGGCTTTCAGCTCGTTCCAGCGCCGCCGGGCGCGTATTTCGGGGCGGGCGTCTACATAGAGCTTGGCGGCGGCCATGGGGCAGATGACCGTGCCGATGTCGCGGCCGTCCATCACCGCGCCGGGGCTGCCACCGGGGGGGTGGTTGAGAAAGTTCCGCTGGAAGTCCAGCAGGGCCGAGCGCACCGCCGGGATGGCGGCGACATGGGAAGCAGTCTTGCCGACTATGTCGGTGCGGATGGCGGGATCGCCGGCGCGGCTCAGGTCCATGGTCTGGGCGCCCCGCACGGCATCGGCCGCGTTCTGGGGGTCGCCTTTGGCCTCCAGCACCGCCAGCGCGGTCAGGCGGTAGAGCGCGCCGGAATCCAGATGGGCGAAACCAAAATGCGCCGCCAGCCTTTTGGCCAAGGTGCCCTTCCCGCTTGCCGCGGTGCCGTCAACGGCGATGACGATGGAACTCATGGTCCCCCTCCCCTTGCGGGGTCCGAAGGACGGGCGCGCGGCCAAGCGCCCCCGTGGGGGGCGAATTTCGGCGTGGACGCTTGCGATAGGTCGGCATTATTCGAACACCGCGCCGAGACCGGCCATCAAATCCCGATACTCTGGGAACGAGGTGGCGATCATGGTCACGTCGTCCACCGTGACCGGCTTTTGACTGGCAAAGCCCATGGTGAGAAAGCTCATGGCGATGCGGTGATCCATGTGGGTGGTGACCGTGCCGCCGCCCGCGACCGGGCCACCTTCCACGATCAGGTCGTCGCCTTCTATTGCGTGGCGCACGCCATTGGCTGCCAGGCCGGCCGCCACCGCCGCCAGCCGGTCGCTTTCCTTGACCCGAAGTTCTTCCAGGCCGCGCATCGCGGTCTTGCCATGGGCAAAACTGGCCGCCACCGACAGCACCGGATATTCGTCGATCATCGAAGGCGCCCGCGACGGTGGCACTTCGACGCCGTGAAGGCGCGAATGGCGCACCACCAGGTCGCCGATCTCCTCGCCGCCGCTGGTGCGGCGGTTCTTCACTTCGATATCCGCGCCCATCTCCAGCAAGGTCTCGATCAGCCCGATACGGCGGGGATTGAGCAGGATGGCGGGCAGTTCGATTTCGGAACCCGGCACGATCACGGCCGCGACAATGGCGAAGGCGGCCGATGAAGGATCGCGCGGCACTTCCACCGTGCAGCCGGTGAGTTTGGCGGGGCCTTCAACAAGAATGGTCTCGCCTCCATTCGCCAATGGCGTGACTTTGATGCGCGCACCGAATGCGGCCAGCATTTTCTCGGTATGATCCCGCGTCAGGGCATTTTGGGTAATCGCACTTTGCCCGGCGGCATTGAGCGCGGCCAGCAAAAGAGCAGATTTGACCTGCGCCGAAGCGGTCTTGACCGTTACGTCCTGCCCAACCGCCGCCTGCGCCCCATGCAGGGTCAGCGGCATCAACGCCTTGGGCCCCTGCCCTTCATAAGTGAGGCCGAAGGCTTTGAGCGGATCGACCACCCGCGCCATGGGGCGCGAGCGCAAGGAGGCATCGCCGGTGAACACCGCGGTAATGGGCGTGGTCGCCATCGCCCCCATCACCAGGCGCGAGCCGGTGCCGGAATTGCCGAAATCCAGTTCCGATCTGGGACTTTGCCAATTGCCCACCCCGGTTCCCACCACCCGCCAGCGCCCGGGGCCTTCGGCGGTCAGTTCGGCGCCGAAGCCGCGCAGGGCCCCAGCGGTGGAATGGACATCGCCGGACTCCAAAAGCCCGGAAATGCGGGTTTCCCCCTGCGAAAGCGCCCCAAGGATAAGCGCCCGCTGGGAAATGGATTTGTCGCCGGGCATCTGGGCGATGCCCTTCAGGGGGCCGGCCTGGCGGGCGGTCAGCGGGGCGGGATTGGCGTTATCCATCAGGGGCTTCAAAAGACCTTTACAGGCGGGGCTACCCGTGGCAAACGCGCCCCTCCGACAACCCCTTCTTCACGGGAAGCACATCTTGGTCAAGACAGATCTTGGAACCAAACGGGCATGTCCCAGCTGCAATGCGCGGTTTTACGACCTCGCCAAGCGGCCGATCGAATGCCCCAAATGCGGTTTCAGCTATGAGCCCGAAGCGCTATTCAAGCAGCGCCGGAGCCGCGCCGTCGAGACCGCCGAGGCGAGCGTGGTGAACGCCGCCGAGGCCGAGGATGAAGAGGAAGACGACGAGGACGAGGACAATGAGTCCGAAGCCGAGGACGAGGAAGCCGCCGCCGTCGTCCAGGAAGCGCCGCTGATCGTGGCCGCCACCGGCGAGGACGAAGACGAGGAAGCCGAGGAAGAGGAAGCCGAAGCGGAATCGGGCATGTCGGTGGTGGACGCCGACGAAGCCGAAGGCATCGAGGATATCGAAGTCGAGGACGACGAGGACGAGGAAAACAACGACCTGCTCGGCGAAGTGGAAGACGAGGAAGAAGATGTGAGTGGCATCATCGACCCCGGCATTTCCAAGGACGAAAGCTAGTCTTTTCCACTTGATTTTAGGGCCGCATTGTTAAAGCAATGCCGGCCGCGGACCGTATACCAGACCGGTCCCCTGAATTGGTACGGGGCCATAGCTCAGCTGGGAGAGCGCCTGCATGGCATGCAGGAGGTCAGCGGTTCGATCCCGCTTGGCTCCACCAATTTTCCGCTTCAACAGCGGAACTCACCTTTCAACACCATTAGCGGAAAATTGGTGGAGCCAAGCGCCCGAGGCCGCCGCCCGACAGGGACTTGAGGCGGCCGAGGGGCGAAGGCAACATCGTTCCGCCACACCCGCCTGGCGTTCACGCCCTGTCCGCCCGCGCCAGCAACTGTTCGGCCCTGACGCCATAGATGGTCGTCTTTGCCCAGCGCTTCTCCAGCACTGGCACATTGTCCCACAAGAGCTGCGCGGCTTCGTCCCTGCGCCCTTGCGTCAGCAGGCATCCGGCACGAACGACCCGCACCCAGGCTGAGCGCCAGGGGACGCCCGCATAGATGGCCGCCATGATCGGCGCGGCTTCATCGAGCCGTGCCAGACCTGTTGCGGCATCTCCGGCCGTGCAAGCCATATCGGCCAAGTCGACCAGGATGGGCGCCAGGTTGCGATGCTTGTGCATGCGCGCCACGGTCAGGGCCTTTTGGAACAGTGTCTCGGCCTCCGGCAGATGGCCGAGGCCACGCTCCACCCGGCCAAGATTCTCATATTCAAACGCGAGGTCGTCGAAATCGTCGTTGCGTTGGGTCTCGATCACCTCGACGGCATGTTTCAGCAACGGCTCGGCATCGGCAAAATCGCGACGCTCAAGTTGCAGGAGCGCGAGATTGTTCATGGTCGTTGCCACTTCCGGGTGATTGTCGCCCAGCACGGCGCGGTAGGAATTGTAGGCCCTGCGGTAATAATCTTCCGCCGACGGGTCGTTCTGAAAATAGGCAATCGCGCCCAGGGAATTCAAGTCCTCGGCGACCCGCGGATGCGATGAGCCCTCTGTCTTCAGGCGGATCGCCAGGGCCCGCTTGAAGGAGGCGCGCCCGCCATTAAAGTCGCCATTGCCAGTCTGTGCGGCAGCAAGCGTTTCCAGGTCACGCGCCACATCGCCGCTGCTGGCACCAGATGTTTTCATGTCGAGGTCAAGCGCCTCCCGGATATTGCGCTGCGCCGGCTGGAACTTGCCCTGCTCGAATTGGGCTTCGCCAAGCCCTACCAGAATGCGGGACACCAGTTCTGGGCGATAGGAATCCGGCTCGCGGGCCAGCACCAGCGCCTGCTGATAGGCTTTGACGGCATCGTCATAGCGGGCCTGACGCGACTGGGCGTCGCCCAGAGCCGCATATTGGCGGGCCTGGGTACCGTCCTCCACGCCGCTCAGCTTCAGGCCGCGGCGCACCAGGGTCTCACCTTGGTGGTAAAGGCCCAGGCCGGCATAGACGTCGCCCAGCGTGGTGTAGAGTTCGGCCTTGACGGTGGGCTGCTCGCGCAGGTCCCGGTCAATTTGACTTGCCCCGCGGTCGAGAATTTCGCGGGCGGTGATGGTGGCGCCCCGCGACTCCGACGGATCGGAGACCTCAAACAGGGATTTCACGAAATCGACGGTACGCTCGGCCGTGATTGTCTTCTGTTCGGCGATGTCACGCTCGCGCACCGCCTCGTTGCGCGCCAGGAAGGCGACCGCTGCCAGGCCCGAAGTAACCACCAGGCCGGCGCCCAAACCGGCGACGACGAGGGCCATGCGGCGCTGACGGCGGGCCTGCTCGCGCCGGCGCAACTCGTCGAAGGGCACGCCAAGGATTCCGGCCAGAAGCTTCAGCACGGCTTCGCGCGGCCGGTCCCGGCCCGGGCGCAGGTCCGCCGCAAGCGGCTCGGAGCCGCCGCCCTCGAACAGCGCCGCGGGCATATAATCGCGCACCGGATCGGTTTGGTCGGTCTCCAGGCCGCCGCGCACGATCAGGCATTGAATCTGGTCGCGCCGCCCCAGCGCACTGAAGTTACGGACCTCTTCGTTCACCCACTGCGAACGCGCGCTGTCGGGCGAGCAGACCACAATCAGGGAGCCCGACACCGCAAGCGCTTCGCGGATCGACTGGCTGAGGTCGGAGGAGGCGGCCAGTTCCTCCCGGTCGCGAAAGACCGGAGGCAGGCGAGCGCCCAGGATGCCCAGCCGGGTTTGCCGGCCTTTGAGACGCGGCGGGATTCTATAGGTTTCGATGGCGCGGTGCAGCCAGGCGGCGATGCGCTTGTCGCGGTGATTATAGCTGATGAACGCCGAATAGCGCATCCGTTGCCCTAAGCGCGACCGCGCCTACCCCAGCCGGAGCCTAGCATGAAGATGCATTGTGCGCGCATGGCGGTGCAAAAGCAGCGCCGGGATGTTTCAGGAACGGGCCCTCGCGGCGCGGCGGCGGCGCAATTGCCACGTCATCCCGCCGATCGCGCCCAGGCCGAACAGCATGATCGACCAGTCGGCGGGTTCGGGCACCGCGGTCGTGGCGGCGGGGATAGTCAGTACAAGGTTGTCGTAGTCGAAGTTGGAGTCGGGTGTAACGTATTCGGTTGAGGCGTCATAAGCCACAGCGTCTGGAGACGAACAGGGCGAGGATGGTTCCGACTGTGGGAACGTCTCCGTGGCTGATTGGCATCCACTGTAGTTCGACGAAATCACCGTATCGGGCGAAAAAGCTAGGTTGTCGTCGTACATGACGACGGCTTGGATCGAGCCGTCGGATTCCGGGTTCAGATTGATGCCGAACGTGTTCCCATCAAACGTCCAGCGAATTTCCAAATTGCCGAAAAAAGACCCATCTTCTACGTGAGTGGAGGAAGAATAATTAAAGAGTCCTGCAGCGATGTAGTTTCCGAATGTCGATAGGTCTATCGTGGACGAGGTGAAGCCGCTGGCTGGAGGGCTCGTCAGCGCGCTTCCGATAGAGATCATCCCATCTTGATAGACATAAATTGAGGTGTTGTTGAGCAGGAATGAGTTGCTGCATGTCATTGCAAAGGTGCAGGCGCCCGTGTCCGAAGTAAACGTCGCCGAGTCAGCCACTATCCCCCGTGCTTCTGCCTGAGCCGCCATGCCCAAAAAAAGAGCCAGCGCGATGCCGGTCCCCGAAAAATGCTTTGTCAGACGCAGCGCCGTGTCGCTCATGTCAGTACCCCGAAATACCCCATTCACAACCAAGCAATCAGTGTGCCAACTAATTAACTATTTGACCTAGCTACAAAGATTCTTGTGTATAACCGCAAGTTGTAATCACGGCTTACAAAAATCCATGGCCGGCGGTTTATTCGGAATGATGGCGGCAAGTGATCAGGGGATGTCCAATCTTGGACATCAAACATTCCGTGCACAGAGTGCCCCGCGTCAGCAATCGCTCTCGTTCACGTTCGGCCGCCGGGTTCGGCCATGGTGGGCCTTCTCCGTTTCTGCGAAGCCTTCAGCTCCGCTTTCGTCATCGTCCAGAAATGAAGGTCATGCGAGCGCAGCACAAAGTGGCGGCGGCGGGCCACATCTTGCCGGGCCGAAACCGAAGAAGCCATTGTAAACAGCCCCGGGTTCCTTTGCCAAAATCGTACAGAGTTTGGTCTCGACAGCCCCAAGCAAACGGCGCGAAATTTTCGCATTGGGAATTGGAAGGGCTGCATGGAAACTTACGAAATCCGCATCCTGCATGACGACGGGAAAACGGCGTTGGTTACCGCGGCAATCCACCTAAACGACAACTCAGCCATTCGGTCGGCCCGAAAAATTGCGCATGCCCGCAAGTTTGAGGTCTGGCGAGGCATGAACTGCGTCTATGGAACCGCAGGCGCCCCGGTTATCAACCTGCCGACCCGTAATCGCCCGGAAGCCTGACCTCCCACGACACCAGGCGAACTGCTGCAGGGGCGGGCTGTGAGTGAACAGGCAAAAAATACATCATTGAAGGCCAATTTTTGGAGCCTTATCGGTGTGGCAGGCAGTCTCGCATGCATTTCCGCGCCGATCATCGCGAGCTATCAGGGCCTGATATGGCTTCTTGCTGGCATCGTCCCGCCTCTGAATTTGCATAGCATCATCGGAGAATTCCCTCCTCCAACAAGCTGGATTGGCATAAACAAAATCATCGAATGGGTCTGTGACCAGCCGTTGGCCGGGACTGCCCTTGTCGGCGGCATTCTGCTGCTATTGGCCGGAATCCATGGCCATGAAAGCGCTTTGGAACGTGAGAGGCAGAATAATTTCGCGCCTCGTTGGCGTCGCTAAGGAAGTTGGGGCGCCAACCTCCAGCAAGGCCTTCCCGGCCACCTGAACTCTTGACGCAACTCTTGCCGCCCTTGGGGAGACTGGCTGATCGGGAGCCAGACCGGTAGCGCTTACTTCAGACCTGGAAGGAAGCCGGTGCTCTGGTGATATGTGGAAGTCGCCAGAGCTGTCGTATTCGCGGATTCAGCCAAGGTACCCTCGTTCGACGCGAACGGAAGTTCACGAACTGGCTGAGATGAAGCCGCGGAACTCCCGCTGGTTGGGGCACCATTCCTGGAAGATTGGCTGGCGTTCACGCCAGCGCGATTTGTATCAGCGGCTGCCGCGCTGCCCGGGTCATCGGCACCTGCCGCCAGGGCCGGCGCGTTACACATGACGGCACTTGAAAGGAGAATCGCGGCGACGTTCAGACCGATACGCATGGGAAATCCCTCGGAAGCGACCCATGCCTAATGCGCAGGCGGCGCAAAGGCTTCACCGGCCATCCGCGGTGGCGAGTTGTAACTTTGTTGCAAGCTGATCCGGCGCGGGAAGCAGCCGCGAATTGGCCCGTCCGTGACATATCCAAGCTCTAGGGACTCCACAGTCTGGCAACCCGCCCCGCCCGGGCCGTTTTTTCCGGCCTCGCGATGGCCTCCAGGCGCCCCGGACGGCGGGGAGCCTCCCGGAATGGCGTGGCTAACCCCAAATTAACCATACCAAGGTTACGGTGCCGCTCTCGCTTCATTCCCGCGAGGTACGACCCTGCGAGGTAGTATGACCCAGAATGTTTTGCAGGCCGCCGGCGACGCCGGCCAACCGGCGGAAGATGGCATAGCCGCGGCGCCCACGCAGGATGCGCGGGCTTTGCTTGACCAACTCCATTCCGCGCTCGGCGGCAAGGCAGAAGGGGATATCATTTCCCCGGACAGCCAGCCTCCCCTGGGCGAACAGACCGTGCGCGAAGCGCCGTCCTTCAGCAAGGCGGTCGCCAGGCAGGCCGACCAGATTCAATATCTCATCGAACAGATCAACCGCCTGGACAGCGACACGCAGTTCGTGGAATTGCGGGACGTGGTGCGTGATCTCTACGGCGCCCTGAACGATGTGGCGCTGCGGATGAAGCAGAATTCATCGGAGGTGGCCGCGAAGATCGGACTCCTGATGGGAGCCGTGACCATCATCAGCGGCGTGCCGGATCTGGACGCGCCCCACGATATCGCGGCGATCCTGGACGGCGCAAAAGCCGCGGCCACGCGGATGGTGTCGCTGGAGCGCCTCTTCAAGGAGGCCGGCGCGGCAATCCTGGCGCTTGAAGAAAACGCGTCCCACGGCCAGCACGCGGTCCGTGATCTGTCGGCAGACCTCGCAAAGTTGAATGCGCGCGCCGAAACCGACCGCAATGAGATCACCGGCTTGCATCAGCGGATCGGATCGTCCGACAGGGCCCTTGCCCACGCCTTGATAAGCGTGCGCGAGACGATCGAAGCCGATCACAATGATATCGTCCGGCTGAATCAGCGGATCGAGACGGCCGAACAGTCTGTTGCCCAGCGACTGGCGAGGGTGGGCGAGACCGTCGAATCCGGCCGCAGCGAAGTCACCCGGCTGCATCACCAGCTTGAATCGGCAAACCAGGCTCTCGCACAGGGGCTGGCGAGGGTCGACGAGTCGGTCGAATCCGGCCGCAACGAAGTCGTCCGGCTGCATCAGCGGATCGCATCGACGGACCAGTCTCTCGCCCAGGGGCTGGCGAGGGTCGACGAGTCCATCGAATCCGGCCGCAACGAGGTCGCCCGGCTACACCAGCGGGTCGCATCGGCGGACCAGTCTCTGGTCCAAGGGCTGGCGAGGGTCGACGAGTCCATCGAATCCGGCCGCAACGAAGCCGCCCGGCTGCACCAGCAGTTCGCATCGGCGGACCAGTCTCTGGCCCAGGGGCTGGCGAAGGTGGACGAATCCATCGAATCCGGCCGCAACGAAGTCGCCCGGCTGCATCAGCGGATCGCATCGGCGGACCAGTCTCTCGCCCAGGGGCTGGCGCGGGTGGACGAGTCCATCGAATCCGGCCGCAACGAGATCACCCGGTTGCATCAGCGGATCGCATCGACGGATCAGGCTTCCGCCCAGGGCCTGACGACACTGGGCGAACGCGCCGCCGCCCTGCGTGATGACCTGGGGCGGATGCATGAGCGCCTGGGGTCTGTGGAAAGCAGCACGGCCCAGCATGCCGGCTTCCGGGAGAAAATTGAGGTTCTGAGCCACCGTCTCGATGAGACGGAAAGCGCCACCGCTGCCGAGATCAACAGCTGGAGGCTGCAGGACTCCGAGCGGTTTGCCGCCCTGATGAACAGGCTGGAAAGTCTGGAACAGAAGAACCATGTCCTGATCAAGAACACCGAACAGATGGCGGCGCGCCTGCAGGCGGCGGAACAGACAATCGCGACCATGACCCAGCGTCAAAAGGCCTTGTCCACCTGGCACGACCGCATCGCGCATGTTTTGCTGGCGAGCCCGGAACTGCCGGCGGTTTGATCTAGCCCCGCCTTCCGAGGCCCTCGCGGCATACTTGTATTGGCGTCTTTCCGGGGCCACCTTTGGGTGATGGCCAAGCTGCCCACTCTTTCTTCTTCTTCGCGCCAGATCGAACTCATCGCCAAGGCGCTCTCCGAGCCGCGCCGGGTGGAAATCCTGCGCAGGATCGGCGCCTGCGATAGCGCCACGCCCTGCAGCGCGCTGCAGGCCGGCTGCGGCGTCACCGCGGCGACCTTGTCCCACCACATGAAGGAGCTGGAGAATGCCGGCCTGGTGGAGATCAGCCGCGAAGGCAAATTCGCCTATCTCAAGCTGAACCGCCCGGTGCTCGAGGCCTATCTGGCCGAGCTGGCCAGGATCTAGGGCGCCGTCGTCGAAACCGAATTGGACTGCGGATTGACCTGACCGTTGCCGCCGCTGTTGCTGGCCGTGGCCGCCACAATGACCACGGCGATGATCGCGCCCGTCCCGACGAGGGCGAGGCCGGCCCGGGCTTGCTGGGCGGCATGGATGCCAGCCGAGCGGCCGGGCTTGAGCGGCGCCGGCGGGGCCGGATGTGGGTCCTGCGCAAGCGCGGCCCCCGGCAGCGCCAAAAGCAGGCTCGCGGCCATGAACGCCGCCCAAGATTTTGTTCTGATCATCCCCGCACTCTTATAAGGCCTTATTTCATCTGGGAAATCTGACGAAATTGCGACGGGGCCCCGAACCCCTTGAAAGGGGGAAGAGTTATTACGATGTTTGTCGAAATATCAAACCATCCAGGGAGACAGACATGGGCAAGTTGCAGGGCAAAGTGGCGGTGGTGACGGGGGCCTCCAAGGGCATCGGGGCAGGCATCGCCCGGGCGTTGGGCGCGGCCGGCGCTTCGGTCGTGGTCAATTATGCGTCCGACAAGGCCGGCGCCGACAAGGCGGTGGCCGATATCAAGGCCAAGGGCGGCCAGGCCGTCGCGGTCAAGGGTGACGTATCCAAGCCCGCCGAGGTGAAGCGTCTGTTCGAAGAGACGCGAAAGGCCTTCGGCAAGCTGGACGTGCTGGTCAACAATGCCGGCGTCTTCAAGTTCGCGCCCATCGAAGAGACCAGCGAAGCGGAATTTCAACGCCAGTTCGGCATCAACGTGCTGGGGCCGCTGCTGGCGACGCGCGAGGCGTTGCCCTTGTTCGGACCCGAAGGCGGCAGCGTGATCAACATCTCCTCCATTGTCAGCCGCATGGGCATTCCCGGCTCGGCCATTTATGCCGGCACCAAGGGGGCGCTGGACACCATCACCCAGGTGCTGGCCTCGGAGCTGGGACCGCGCAAGATCCGGGTCAATTCCATCAATCCCGGCATGGTGGAAAGCGAAGGCACTCACGCCGCGGGCTTTATCGGCAGCGACTTTCAAAAAAATATCGAAACCAGCGCGCCCCTTGGCCGCATCGGCCAGCCGGAAGATGTCGCCAAGGTTGCGGTCTTCCTGGCCAGTGACGACTCCGGCTGGCTGACGGGAGAACGCATTTCGGCGTCCGGTGGGCATCGGTAGACACAGATCGTTGAATTAGACGCCTCCCTCGCGGCATACGCCGTTCGAAGAGGCACCAGCTTTTGTAAGCTCGGCTCACGCTCGCAAACAAAAGCTAGGCGCATGCCCCGTTGTCAGGTTATGACGGGGCATGCGTTTTTCCGGCAAGCATGTGGTGGTGACGGGCGCGGCCTCGGGCCTTGGGCTCGCGATTGCCGAGGCCGCGCAGGCCGAAGGCGCCGTCATCATCGCCATCGACCGGGCGGCCTCGCCGTTCGAGAACAGCCGCATCTGCGACATCGCTGACGAGGACCAGGTCAGGCGCGCGCTTTCCGGCCTGCCGCGGCTGGATGCGGTGGTCAACAGCGCCGGCATCGCGCGGCGCGCCAAGGTCGATGAGACCGAGATGGCCGATTTTGACGCGGTGATGGCGGTGAATGTGCGCGGCGCCTTTCTGGTGTCGAAATATGCCCTGCCCCAGCTGCGCAGTCATGGCGGGGCCATTCTGCATCTGTCGTCGGGTGTGGCGACCACCGGCACCCGCAACCGCGCCGCCTATACCGCCAGCAAGGGCGCCATCCTGTCGCTCACGCTTAACATGGCGCTGGATTACGCCGCCGACAGGGTGCGGGTGAACTGCCTGTGTCCCGGTTTCGTCAACACGCCGCTTCTGGCGAGCATGCCGGCGCAACGGCGCGCCAGGCTGGCGGCGCTGCATCCCCTGGGCCGGATGGGCGAAGCGCAGGACATCGCGCCCATGGCGCTGTTCCTGATTTCCGACCAGGCCTCATGGATCACCGGCCAGGCGATTGCCGTGGATGGCGGTTATAATATCGGCCATATGGACGACATTTAGGGCTGCATTCCAGGCTCGACACAATTAGAACAAGACTGTTTTCTAGATCGGGCGTTACATGTCCCGCCCGTTTCCCGGATCGCCGTCCTTGACCGCCCTGATCGACGCCCGCTCCCTTCCCGACGCCACGGTGCTCACGCCAGACCTTGCCATTATCGGCGGCGGCCCGGCGGGAATTTCGCTGGCGCTGGCATTGGCCAACAGCAAGCTCAACATCATGCTGCTGGAATCCGGTGGCCTGAATTTCGACCCCAATATCCAGAACATGTATGCCGGCAGCGAGACCGGCCTGCGCTACACCGCGCTGGATGCGGGGCGTTTACGTTTTCTGGGCGGCAGCACCAATCACTGGGGCGGCTGGTGCCGGCCGATGGACGAAGCCGATTTCGAGGCGCGGGACTGGATGCCCCATTCCGGCTGGCCGATCACGCGTGATGCACTGAAAGAACATTATCCCCGCGCCCAGGAGCTGGTGGAGGCCGGCACCTGGATGTACGACAAATCCGACGCCACCATGGCGGCGATGGCGCCGATGATGCCGCTGGGCGCAGGCGGCCTCTACACCAGCTGGTTTCAGTTCTCCAAGACCCGCGACAGCGTGCTGCCCACCTATTTCGGGCATCGCTATGAACAGGATCTGCGCGCGGCCAGGAATGTCACGCCCTATACCCATGCCAATGTCACCGGCATCCGCCTGACACATGATGGCAAGAGCGTCGATCATCTGGATGTCGCCACACTGAACGGCAAGCATTTCAAGGTGAAGCCGCGCATGGTGGTGCTGGCCTGCGGCGGGATGGAGAATGCCCGTCTGCTGCTCGCCTCCAACGATATGATCAAGCCCGGTGTCGGCAATGAGAATGACCTGGTGGGACGCTTCTTCGCCGACAATCCCACCCCGCGCGATGTCGCCACCCTGGTGGTGTTTTCCGGCGCCCTGCCCGCCTATTACGGCAGCAATACCACCGTGCCCAATGGCGTGATCCTGCGCGCCGCTTTCGCGCCGACGCCGGCATGGCGGCGCAAGGCGGCCGTTCCCGGCTCGCTGACCACGGTGGAAGACGCGGTCGAGCTGGACGACACGGGCAAGGCCGCGGTGATCACCACCGCGCTGGCGCTGGGCGTGGACGCCTCCGGCGCCCGGGCCTATTCGCTGGGTTGCGGCATGGAGCTTCAGCCCGATCCTGATCGCCGCCTCACCTTGACCCAGGAAAAGGATGCGCTGGGCCTGCCGCGCCTGAAACTGGATATGCGCATTTCCGATTCCGATTTCAGCCTCTACCGCCGCACCCTGGCGGAATTCGGGCGGCAACTGCTCGCCTCCCGCACCGGCATGCTGCGCCTGAATTTCGACAAGCCCGGCGAATGGATGAAGACCATGGACTGGGGCAATCACCATCTGGGCACCACGCGGATGAGCGACGATCCCAGGCGTGGCGTGGTGGATGCCGACTGCAAGGTGCATGCGGTGGACAATCTCTACATCGCCGGCAGTTCGGTATTCCCCACCTACAGCGCGTCCAACCCCACCCTCAATCTGCTGGCCCTGACCTTGCGGCTTGGCG
>DATAWO010000120.1:0-11124 GCA_036267165.1 Rhizomicrobium sp.
GAACGGGCCCTTGGTGACCGTGCCGATGGTCAGCCGGTTGACCGGCACGCGATAGACATTGCCGCCCGCGCCTCTCAGCATCCAGAACGCGCCGCCACAGATCAGGAACGCCGCCGCGGCGATGGCGGCATAGCGCGGCCAGCGCGGTTTCCTGGCAATGACCCGGTCCATGCCGCCTTGGGCGGATGCCGGGCCTTGCGGGGCGGGGTTGGCCGGGGCCAACAGGCGTTTGAAGTCCGAGAGTGATCGTGGCATAGTCATGTACCTTGCATCGCAAGGGACGTGCCAAAGTTAATGCATTTAGTTTCAAGCACTTACTGATGCGATCACAAGTCTCCTGTCCGGGGGCGTACACAAAACCGGACACCTGTCCGCTGGCGAACACATGAACGCACCCGCCTCTCCCCGCGACGCCCGCATCCTGGTGGTGGACGATAATGAAGACATTCTCCATGCCGCCCGGCTGCTGCTGAAGCGCCATTTCACCTCGGTGCAGACGCTGGACGACCCCGCCCAGCTGGCGGCGCTGGCCCGCCGCCATAGTTTCGACGTGGCTCTGCTGGACATGAATTTCAGCCCGGGCGCCGATGACGGCAGCGAGGGCCTGGCGCGGCTGGCCGAGGTTCTGGCCATCGATCCCCAGGCGGTGGTGGTGATGGTGACGGCCCATAGCGATGTGGACCTGGCGGTCGAGGCGATGAAGAAGGGCGCCGCCGACTTTGTCACCAAGCCCTGGGAGAATGAACGCCTGCTGGCCACGCTGACGGCGGCGCTGAACCTGCGCTGTTCGCGCCAGGAGGCGGCCGAACTCCGCGAGCGCAATCAGGGGCTGGCCGCCGCCACGCATCAGGAATCCGGCATGATCGGTTCGGCGCCCGCCATGCTGCGGGTGTTCGACGCCATCCGGCGCACCGCGCCGACCGGCGCCAATGTCCTGATCCTGGGCGAGAACGGCACCGGCAAGGAGCTGGTCGCGCGCGAGATCCACCGCCTGTCGGGACGCGCCAGCGAGGTGTTCCTGCGGGTGGATATGGGCTCGCTGTCGCCGCAGCTTTTTGAAAGCGAGTTGTTCGGCCACAGGCGCGGCGCCTTCACCGACGCCAAACAGGACCGCACCGGCTTCTTCCGCGCCGCCACCGGCGGTACCCTGTTCCTGGACGAGATCGGCAATGTGCCGCTGTATCTGCAAAGCAAGCTGCTCACCGCGTTGGAGCGCCGCGAAGTGGTGCCGGTGGGCGCCGAAAAGCCGGAACCCATCGATGTGCGACTGATCTGCGCCACCAATATCGGCCAAGGCAAGCTGGCCGACGAAAGCCTGTTCCGCCAGGACCTGCTCTATCGCATCAACACGGTGGAGATCACGCTGCCGCCCCTGCGCGAGCGGCGCGAGGATATCGCACTGCTTCTGGCGCATTACGCCTCCCACTATTCCCAGAAGTACAACCTGCCCGCCAAGCGGCTCAGCGCGCCCCTGACCGACAGGCTGAGCAACTGGTCCTGGCCCGGCAATGTGCGCGCGCTCCGCCATGCGGTGGAACGCGCCGTCATCCTCAGCGAGGGCGAAGTGCTGGGGCTGGCGGATTTCCCCTTTGTCGAAACCGAAACACCGCAGGAACCGGTCGTGAACGTCTCCCGCCTGGACACGGTGGAGCGGACAGCCATTGTCCGGGCGCTGGAAAAGCACAAGAACAATGTCAGCCGCGCCGCCGAAGCCCTGGGCCTGACACGCGCCTCGCTTTACCGGCGGATGGAGAAATATGGACTATAGCCGCTTCCAGGCCGGCATTCTCTTCCGGGTGGTTATGCTGGTGGCGACCCTGGCCGCGCTGGCCTGGATCATGCTCAACACCGGCTGGTATGTGACCATCGCCTTGTTCATCGCCGCGGCGGTGGGCGAGGTGATCGCCTTGATGCATTTCGCCACCCGTTCGGGACGGGAAGTCGCGCGCTTCCTGGACGCGGTGGCCTTTGACGACAACACCATCGCCTTTTCCGCCTTGTCGCGTGACAGCGCCCTCGCCGACCTGGGCGCCGCCATGACGCGGGTGCTGGACCAGCTGCGCACCGGCCGGGCCCAGCGCGAGGAGCAGGCGCAGTATCTTCAGAGCGTCATTGCCCATATCCCGGTGGCCCTGGTGTCGGTGGACGAGCATGGGACCGTCCAGCTGATGAACCTGGCGGCGCGGCGCCTGTTTGAAACCGCCTGCACCGACATCAGCCAGTTCTCGCGCTTTGGCGAAACCTTTGCCACCAGCCTCTCCAGCCTCAAGCCGGGCGATGGTGCGATCGCGCGGATGGAGCGCGGCAGTGGCGTGCTGCAGCTCAAGGCGGCCGCGACCGGGCTGGTGCTGGGCGGGGTTCGCCACCGCCTGATCTCGCTGCAGAATATCGAAACCGAACTGACGGCGCAGGAACTGGCGGCCTGGCAGACCGTGATCCGCGTGATGGCGCATGAAGTGATGAATTCCCTGACGCCGATCTCGTCGCTGGCCGCCACCGTGGGCGACATCGTCACCGATGTGGTGGCCCAGCTGCCGCCGGAAGACCCGCAACGGACGAAGCTGGCGGATGCCCAGGAGGCGCTGGAAACCATCGCCCGGCGCAGCGAAGGGCTTCTGCATTTCGTGCAGAACCACCGGCGGATCACCAAGCGCATGATTGCCCGGGTGGATGTCGTGCCGGTGCGCCGCATCTTCGCGCGGCTTCAGCGCCTCCTGGCCGGCGAACTGGCGGCCCGCAACATCGAACTGACGGCCGAGGTCATGCCGGAAACCCTGGAAGTATCCGCCGACATCGAACTGCTCGACCAGGCGCTGATCAATCTGCTCCGCAATGCGATGGAGGCCTTGCGCGATGGCCAGCCTGGAAAGATCGCCCTGACCGGATCGCTCGAAACCGGCGGCCATGTGGTGATCGCGGTGGCCGACAATGGTCCCGGCATAGCCGCCGATCAGCGGGAAAAAATCTTCGTGCCCTTCTATACCACCAAGCGGCAGGGGAGCGGGGTGGGCCTGACGCTGGTGCGCCAGATCGCCACCGTGCATGGCGCGACCGTCAACATTTCCCGGACGCCCGGCGGCGGGGCGACCATAAGCCTGAGGTTCTAGTCAGCTCTGCGTGAGCGCGCGCACGGCAAGATAAAGAATGGAAGGCGCCACCAGGCAGCCGACGCCGGTATGGAAGGTCGCGGTCAGCGAGCCATAGGGCACAAGCCGCCGGTCGGTTGCCGCAAGGCCGCCCGAAACACCGCTCACCGTGCCCATCAGGCCGCCGAACACCATGGCGCTGCGTGGATTGTTGAGACCGATGGCGCCGGCGACCAGCGGCGTCCCGATCATCACCAGAATGGCTTTCAGCACTCCGGTGGCGATGGAAAGCGCCATGACGGCGGAATTCGCGCCCAGCGCCGCCCCCGTCACCGGTCCCACGATATAAGTGATCGCGCCCGCGCCTATGGTGGTCAACGAGACGGCATCCCGATAGCCGAATGCCAGGGCGGCGCCCACCCCGACAAGAAACGGCAACAAGGTGCCCAGAGCGATGGCGACCGCGCCTATCACACCGGCGCGGCGGACATGGGCCACATCCACTTCAAAGGCCGTGGCGACGATGGCGAAATCCCGCAGCATGGAACCGCCCATCAAGCCGATGCCGCCAAGCACAGGCAGATCGGCGAGTCCTTTCTGGCCGCCGGTGACCAGACCGGCCCAGAACGCCAGCGCGAGTCCGATCAGGATGCCGATGGCGGAACCGTGAATGCGGCCGAAGGTCAGGTATTTGGAGACCGCATTGGAAAACCACATGACCAGGCCGACAAAGGTAAAAGCGGTGAGAAGGCCGTTGGCGGCAAGGGTGTGCGAGAGGGTGGCCATCGGCTACCCGGCCCCATTCGAGGCGCCGGTCTCCCGCGCTTCGATCTCGTCCATGGTTTCGACGGGACCGCCCATCCGGCTGATCAGCGCCACCGCCGCAAAGCAGACGATAAGGGTGCCGATGGCGGCGGCGACGACGACGGGTCCGCTTTTGAGCGCCGAAACCACATTCTGCTGCGCCGCCATGGCGATGACGATGGGAATATAGAGTGCGCCCCAGAATCCGACGCCCTGTCTTACCCCCTCGCTCAGCAGGCCGCGCCGGAAGAGCCAGAGCCGGGCCGCGATCAGCAGCATCATCGCGATGCCCACGCCGCCGACATTGGCCTTCACCCCAAGGGCGATGCCCAGCCAGTCGCCCAGAAGACCGCCCAGCAGGGTGCAGATCGCCAGCAGCGCGACGCCGGATATGGTCATGCCGAAACCCTCCCGTCTCAGAGTGTTCGGGTTGATGAGGGATGGCAAGCCCGGCAGCGGCGCGGCACAGCCTCATTCATAAAGCTTGCCGAACTTTTCCCGGATCAGATTTTTCTGCACTTTGCCCATGGTGTTTCGCGGCAGATCATCGACGAAGATCACCCGCTTGGGATGCTTGAATTTCGCCAGCCGTCCGGCAAGGGCGTTCATCACGTCCTTTTCCGTGAGGCGCGCGTCCTTGGCGGTCACGACACAGGCCGTCACCCCTTCGCCAAAATCCCGGTGCGGCAGACCAACCACGGCGGATTCCGTGACCCCCGGCAATTCATCGATCAGGCTTTCGATCTCCTTGGGATAGACATTGAAACCGCCGCTGATGATCATATCCTTGTCGCGGCCCAGGATATGGACATAGCCATTCTCGTCCACGCGCCCCAGATCCCCGGTGATGAAAAAGCCATCGGCGCGGAATTCCGCCGCCGTCTTGTCGGGCATCCGCCAATAGCCCTGGAAGACATTGGGGCCGCGCACCTCGATCAGGCCGATCTCGCCTTGCGGCAGCACCGCGCCGTCCTTGTCGGCGATGCGCAGTTCGACGCCAGGCAGCGGCTTGCCGACCGAACCGGGCACCCGCGGGCCGTCATAGGGATTGGAGGTGTTCATGTTGGTTTCGGTCATGCCATAGCGTTCCAGGATCGCGTGACCGGTGCGGGCCTGCCATTCGCGGTGGGTGTCCGCGAGCAGCGGCGCCGATCCGGAAATGAACAGCCGGATATTGCGCGTGACCTCCGGATCGAGGCGAGGATCGGCCAGCAGGCGGGTATAGAAGGTGGGAACCCCCATCATCACCGTCGCCGCCGGCAGCGAGTGGAAAATCGCGTCCGGATCGAATTTCGGCAGCAGGATCATGCTGGCGCCCGAAATCAGGGTGATGTTTGTGGCAACGAACAGGCCGTGGATATGGAATATCGGCAGCGCGTGCAGCAGCACATCCTTCGCCGTGAAATGCCATATGGCCTTCAGGCTTTCGGCATTGGAACAGAGATTGCCATGCGAAAGCATGGCGCCCTTCGACCGCCCCGTGGTGCCAGAGGTGTAGAGAATGGAGGCAACGCCGGACATGGTGACGGCGGCATCGGGGAAGTCCGGCGGCATCGCCGTGGCCTCATCGACCAGCGAGCCAGCTTCGCCGTCGTCATCCAGCGTCAGAAACGTGAGCGGTGGCAGGGCCGCGGACACCTTCTCCAGATCGCCGGTGGCGCAGACAAACACCCGGGGCTCGGCATCTCCGACAAAATAGGCCAGTTCGCTTGGCGTATAGCCGGTGTTGAGCGGCAGGTAGACAGCGCCGGCGCGAAGGCAGGCCAGGTACAGGCAAAGGGCGTTGGGGCTCTTTTCGACCTGCACCGCAACCCGGTCGCCCGGCCGCACGCCATGATGCGCCAGGACATGCGCAAGGCGGGCCGCCGCCGCGAAACAGGCCGCATAACTGCGCGGCGGACGGCCTGGTGGCAGGATGAGCGGTTTTGACGGATCGGTCGCGGCGCTTTTGAACCGCTGAAAGAGATTGCCGGTCATGTCCGGTGCTTGCCGCTGGCGACGGGCCAGCGGTCCACCATCTCGCCATCCCGCACCACCAGATAGTGGCCGTACAGGTTCACCGTCGGATCACAATGCGGCGTGACGCAGGCCACCGCATCTCCCAGCCGGATCGTGTCACCCTCAGCCAGGGTGACGCAGCCATATTCATCCCCGAAGAAGGAATAGGTGGCGCCCGGCTTTGGACCAAAGGCGATCACGGGGGCATCGGCGTCGGTGGAAAAAGCCTTCAGCCCGGCATCGGTGGTGACCATGCCGGGATGATTGGCGCTCACCACCCGGGTCAGCACATAAAGCGATGTCTCGAATGGCGGACGCTCCGGCCCGGTCCAGACCTCGTTATATTGCCGGTCCATGAAGATATAAGACCCCGCCTGCAGTTCGGTCAGAACCCGCTCCGACGGGTCGATGTCGAAACTGCCGGTGCCCCCGCCCGTGACGATGCGCGGCGCCAGCCCCATGCCGCGAAGCTGATCGCGCGTCAGCCGCAACTGGTCCAGGGCGGCGGCCGAGCGTGCCTGGCGCTCGGCGCGATCCGCCACATGCATCAGATGTCCCGCATATCCCTGTATGCCGGCGAATTCCAGGTTGGGGCTCTGTGATATGGCGGAAGCCAGCGTACAGGCCGGCTTTCCTGGCGCGATGCCGGTGCGGTGATGGCCGATGTCGATATCCACCAGCAGCTTCAACACCTGGCCGGCGCCGAATGCCGCCTGCGCCAGGCGGTCGACAAGCTGCCGGCTGTCCACCACGGCCATCAGGCCGGGACATGTTGCGCTCAGTTCCAACAGGCGCCGGATCGATGGCTCCGCGATCAGCGGCGAGGTGACCAGGATCGATGCGACGCCTGCGCCCACCAGCATCTCCGCCTCATCCAGATTGGCGCAACATTGGCCGATGGCGCCGGCCGCAATCTGGCGCCCGGCGATCTCGGCGCATTTATGCGTCTTGGCATGCGGCCTCAGCGAGATGCCGTGCGCGCGGCAATGATCGGCCATCTTCCGGATGTTGCGCTCGAACGCATCCTGATCGATGACCAGCGCCGGCGTCTTCAGGTCGGCCGAATTTCGCTTCAGAAGAGACTGCCAGTCCAGCATGTTTCGGACGCCCGGGCATGATTGCGGCAGTTCCCTCATTAGCTTACCCGGAGAGATGGCAAAAGTGCCGGCGCCGGCCTAGCGGCTGAAGGCGGTGGAAATCGAGCCGGGCCGCGCCCCCATCGCGATCGTGGCGCTCTTGTCCTGCACCAGGGTCGTGCCGTCGAACCGGAAGACCTCGATTTCCCGCTCCGCCGCGCATTGCAGCAGGATCAGCTTGTTGTCTCGGCTGATGGTCGCGCCCTGCCCCCAATGGCCGGTATCGGCCTGAGCCACGAGCGTCAATGTGCCATCGCCGACGGCGAAAACCTTCAGCAGCCCCAGAACCTTGTCGAATTTGGGATCAGACCTGACCGAAGCGGTACCGTTGGCCACCACGACCGCGATATAACGCCCGTCTGCCGACAGCACCACATGCTCGGGCGTGGGCCCCACCACCACCGACGCCGCAACCTTGCCGGTGGCAAAATCCGTCATGGCGACGGTGCCCTGGTGCGGCGGCGGGGCTTCGCCAGGCGCAGGATTGGCGCCGCCCAGATTGGTGTTGATGACGTATTTCCCGTCGCGCGTCACAACGGCGCCATAAGGCAAGCGGCCGGACGAGAACCATCTGCCGCTGTTCTTGACGTCGGTGCCGTTGACCGAAAGAACCACCAGCCGCGACGCGGCTTGCGCGATCGCCACCGCGCTCTTGCCGTCGGGCATGAACACCACGTCGGTGGGGCGGGACTTGGCGTCCAGCTGTACCTGGCCGATCCGGGTGAGATGCTCCCCGGTGAGCGAGAACTCCGTGACCGTATTGTCTTCCGTATCGGCGACCAAAGCGAGCTTGCCGTCCGGGCTGATCGAGACGCCGCTGGCGCCCGGTCCGGCATGCGCGGTCTGTATCACACGCGGGTGGGTGGGGTCGGAAAGATCGACGACCTGGACCAGATCATCGGGTATCAGTTTCATGCCATCGAATTTCTGGCAGGCCGTCACCAGGGCGAACCGACTGTCCTTTGACACCGCGACGGCGCCGGGCGGCCCGATCATCGCGGCGGGTGCGGCAACCGAGCCGATCAACTTGACCTGATCATCGGAAATGTTGAGCACCGATATGCTGTCGGGCTGGGGTCCGATGACGGTGTCACCTTCTTTCACCTGTTTTCCGTCATTGGCGGAAACCGCGATCTCCGCGCTGGCGGCAGCCGACATGGCCAACAGCAGGGCCAAGCCGGCAATTCCTGTCTTCCATTCCCTTTTTCGCAATGGTCGCTCCCGTGTTTTTGTTTTCGATCAGGCTAAACCTTGCGGTGGTGCGGCGGGCAGTCCCGGCCGGTCCACGATCATGTGATGGTGCGGGAAGTAGGCGATAACAGAATCGAAGGCCGGCTCCCTTGTCGCACAAGTACAGACCCAAATGATCCAAGCCGCAAGACCGGCGAAGCCCCATCTGTGCCCGGATCAAAAGCAGAGCATTCAGCCGCCTTCGGTGCAGGTGCGAAATGGCCTTGGAACAAATCAAAAAGAGACCGTAATGTCCGTAACGGCCCAACCGGCGGGCTAGCTGCCCGTTTCGCGATATGGGGATGATAGCCCGGTGGATATAGAGGCATGGCCCAGGACAGCACGCGATCTTTCCGGTTGGCGCCTACCGAGAAGACCACCTTCTACCCGCGCGTATTTGGCAAGCAGGGCGCCGTCGCCGCGGAACACTACAGCGCCGCGCTGGCCGGGATAGAAATCCTGCGCCAGGGCGGCAATGCGGTGGATGCCGCTTGCGCCGCCACGCTGGTGGAAGGCGTGGTCAATCCCCAGATGCACACCATCGGCGGCGAGCTTCCCATCCTTATTTCCGCGCCGGGAAAGGGTGATGTGGTCTGCATCAATGGCAATATGGCGGCGCCCGAACGCGCCACGCCACAGGCCTTCCGCGACCTGGGTCATGCGGAAATTCCGGCGGAAGGCGTTCTGGCCGCCGGAGTGCCCGGCGCGATGGGCGCGATCCTGGAAGCCCTTTCCCGGTTTGGACGCCTGCGCTTTGAAGAGGTCTCAGCCCGCGCCATCGAACTGGCCAGGGACGGCTTTCCCGCCCATTCCGGCCTGATCCGCCAGCACAAATCCGGCATCGCCGACAACCTCCAGAAATTCCTGGGATGGCCGGGCACCGCCGGCATCTATCTTCCCGATGGACGAATACCCACGGAGGGATCGCTTCTGCGCAATCCGGCGCTTGCGGCTATGTATTCGCATCTGGCCGCGACGGAAAGAACGCATGCCGGCGACCGGAAGACCGGACTGCGCGCGGTCTTCGAGGAATTCTATCGCGGCGGCATCGCCGGAGACATCGTCCGCTTCGTCAAGGATCGCGGCGGCCTTCTGGAAAAGATGGATTTCGACAGCTTCGAGATCCCCATCGAAAGCAGCGTACATGTCCGCTTTGCCGGCGCCGAAATCCACAAATGCGGCCCCTGGAATCAGGGCCCGGCGCTGCTGCAGTCGCTGACGGTTCTGAAGAATTTTGACCTTCGCAGCCTCGGCCACAATTCGGCCGGCTATATTCATCTCGTCCTGGAAGCCATGAAGCTGGCCTTCGCCGACCGCGAGCAGTTCTACGGTGACCCAGCCCAGGTGCGCGTGCCGATGGAGACGCTTCTGTCGGACGGCTATGGCGCCTTGCGGGCGAAACTGATCGACGGTCGGGCGCGCAGAGAGATTCGTCCGGGGGATCCCTTGGGTAACGCGGCGCTGCTTCCCGTAGGCGAGCGTCGTGGCGGCGCCGCCTGGGGGACCGGAACCGTTCATGTGGACGCCATGGATTGCGACGGCTTTACCGCCGCCTTCACGCCCAGCGGCGGCTGGATCCGGTCGTCGGAAGTCATCCCTTCCCTGGGCTTTCCGCTGTCCATGCGATTGTCGAACTGTTATCTCGCGCCGGCCAGCCATCCCAACATTGTCGCGCCGTTCAAGCGTCCGCGGACCACGATCAGTCCCTCTCTGGTGAAGAAGGACGCAAAAGCCTGGCTCGCCTTCGGCAGCATGGGCGGGGACCAGCAGGACCAATGGCAGCTGCAATTCCTTTTGAACCGTCTGGTGTTCGGCATGTCCCTGCAGGCGGCGATAGAGGCGCCAAAGTTCAGCAGCGAGCATTTTCCCGGATTTTTTGCACCACATGATTTCTTCCTGAACCGGGTTCGCGTGGAGCCAGCCATAGGAGACCAGGTGTTCGCGGAACTTCGCAGCCGCGGTCATGATCTGAATGTCGGGCCGTCATGGAGCGAAGGCTTTCTCTGCGCCACGGAGCGCAATCTGGAAACCGGCGTGCTGGAGGCCGGTTGCGACCCCAGGGGCACCAAATCGGAAGTGTTCCCGGCCTGCGCATTGGCGATTTGAGCCGGTTGCGGTCAGCAGACGCTGGGGACGATTCAAACAGAGCTGAGATTCCGCGCGCTCTCTTTGTGCCATTCCGGACAAAAATCTCCCTCACATCGAGAATGCGCGCGCATTACAAAAATGTTTCAGAAGATATTTTGATCTGAAGAGCGAAGGTTACAGCGTCATCTTGTTACTTGCATGTGTGAGACGTTGATTAATCGCACCAGTTTCGTAGAAGTCTCCTTCACCATGCCGGATCAGCGCGCATGATGTTCATGTGTGGTCGCGTTGGGTTGCATGGCGTTGTTTTCCGGTTCCGGCGATCACCCTCCTCCGTTCCGTCCTTCAGGACGAATCCGGCAGCGCATGCTTTTGCTGGCGCCCGCGTTACTCAGCCTGTTTTTCATGGCAGCGGCAGAATATGGCCGCGAAACGACCGCGGGCGCAGGCACCGGAGGCGTTGTCGCTGCCATCAAGAGCAGGATCGTCGCCGCGCTGAAGGATCCCCTTGCGCTCCTCGCAGAGCGCTCGCCCGGCGGGCGCACCCCAGGCCCGCTGCATCTGACCAAGCCGAACGCGGGGCCGCATGAGCGGGTGCTCGCCCAGGTTCGCGAACGTGACCCCGCCCCGGACTCGACGCCGGCAACCGACGATCCCGTTTTCGCCGGCAATGCTCCCGTCACGACATCCTTTCCCGGCGACCTGAGTCAGGGCAGCGGTCTATCTCCCGGCATACCTGCTACTTTTAATACGCCGCTCGGCTTTCCCGGCATTGGTGCCGC
>DATAWO010000121.1:0-3249 GCA_036267165.1 Rhizomicrobium sp.
CACCGGGCTGGGGCTGGCCATCGTCAAGCATATCGTCAGCCGTCATCAGGGCCGGCTCAGCATCGAAAGCAAGCTGGGTGTCGGCAGCACCTTCAGCGTATTGCTGCCCGCCGCTCCCGCCGAAACTCCCGCGAAAACAGCACAGCCCGAGCCTGTCACGGAAATGTTATAAAATAGTCGCATAGGATTGGCGGGAACGCCCTAGTCAGGGCTTACACCAGATGGAAAGCCGCAGGCGATGACCGATCACACCGTGAAGTCCTTTGGGGAACAGCTGGAGGCCCTCTCGGCGCTGGTGGCGCAGATGGGCGGCCTGGCCGAGGCCCAGTTCGCGGCGGCCATCGAAGCCATCGCCCGGCGCGACAGCGTGGCGGCGGAACGCGCCGTGGCCGGCGATGCCCGCATCGACGAAATCCAGCAGGAAATCGAGGACCGGGCCCTGAAGCTGCTCGCCCTGCGCCAGCCCATGGCCGTGGATCTTCGCGAGACCCTTGCCGCGATCAAGACCGCGGCCGAACTGGAACGCATCGGGGACCTCGCCAAGAACATCGCCAAGCGCGCCCTGGTCCTCAACCGCGAGCCGCCCATCCGCCTCACCCAGAGCCTGGCGCGCATGGGCAAGGCGGCGCAGAACCAGCTGAAAGAGGTGCTGGATTCCTTCACCAGCCGCAACGCCGAGGAAGCCGAGGCGGTGTGGAACCGCGACGGCGAAATCGACGAAATCTACAACAGCCTGTTCCGCGAACTCCTCACCTACATGATGGAAGATCCGCGCACCATCGGGCTTTGCACCCATCTTTTGTTCGTCGCCAAGAATATCGAGCGCAGCGGCGACCATTGCACCAACATCGCCGAGGTCGTGTACCACATGGTGCGCGCCGGCCATCTCGCCAACACCCGCCCCAAGGCGGACAACACCAGCGAAACCTCCGTCCCCTACGAGACCCACGCATGAGCAAGCCCACCGTCCTGGTTGCGGAAGACGAAAGCGCCCTGGTCACCTTGCTGCGCTACAATCTGGAGCGCGAGGGCTACCGGGTATTGGAAGCCCGCGACGGCGAGGAGGCGCTCCTGGTCGCCGCCGAGGAACAGCCCGATCTGGTGGTGCTGGACTGGATGCTGCCGCAGCTTTCCGGCATCGAGGTCTGCCGCCGCCTGCGCGGCCGCCAGGAAACCCGCAACGTCCCCATCATCATGCTGACGGCGCGCGGCGAGGAATCCGACCGCATTCGCGGCCTGGATACCGGCGCCGACGACTATCTGACCAAGCCTTTTTCCATGACCGAGCTTCTGGCGCGGCTGCGCGCGGTGCTGCGCCGCATCCGCCCGTCGCTGGCGGAAGATGTGGTCGCGGTGGGCGACATCGAGATGGACCGCGCCGCCCACCGGGTGCGCCGCGCCGGCACCGAAGTGCATCTGGGTCCCACCGAATACCGCCTGCTCGATCACCTGATCCAGCATCCGGGCCGGGTGTTCAGCCGCGAGCAGCTTTTGGACGCGGTGTGGGGCAGCGATGTCTATGTCGAGGCGCGCACGGTGGACGTGCATGTCGGCCGGTTGCGCAAGGCGCTGAACATCGAAGGCGCCGCCGATCCGATCCGCACCGTGCGCTCCGCCGGTTATTCGCTGGATTCCGCCAATATCGGCAACACGACGGCGGCTTAGCCAAGATATCGATCCGACCGTGAGGGATTTTGCGGACTGAGCAGGAGCGTCGCGCGGAGCGTGCGCATAGCACGTGAGCACGCGCGACGAACTCAGGACGCAAAAGACCCACGGTCATAATAGGGTTCGAATCGGTTCTTCCAGCTCTTCCGGCTTGGTCTGCGGCGCAAAGCGCGCCACCGGATCGCCGTCGCGGTCGATCAGGAATTTGGTGAAATTCCATTTGATCGCCTCGGTGCCCAGGAAGCCCTTTTGGGCCTGGGTGAGATACTGGAACAGCTGGTGGGCGTTCGCCCCCTTGACATCCACCTTGGCGAACATCGGGAAGGTGACGCCGTAATTCTTCTGGCAGAAGGCGCCGATTTCCATCTCCCCGCCGGGCTCCTGGCCGCCGAACTGGTTGCAGGGAAAGCCCAGGACGGTGAGGCCCTCGGGTGCGAGCTTGCGGTAGAGCGCTTCCAGCCCCGCATATTGCGGGGTGAAACCGCATTCGCTGGCGGTGTTGACGATCAGCAGCACCCGGCCGCGCCAGTTCTCCAGCCCCACTTCTTCGCCTGCGAGCGTGGCGGCGGTATATTTGTAGACAGTCATGGTAGGGAGCCTGACATGATCGGCGTGATCAGCGCTAGCGCGGCGTTACCCTGCCACTCGTCCCTGGTTCGGAGCAAGATTTCGATAGCTCTCCGGCCGCTCGCTTTGGCTCGCGGCGTTCGATGCTTTCGCAGGTCCACCGGACCTGCTCACGCGCTGACGCGCGCCGCATCTCACCCAGCCATTCGCCCCTTGGCGTCCTTGCTTTCGCGGCGCGTCTGCTGCGGCTGATAGGCCTTGCGGGCATGGGCCTCGCAATAGGGCGAACCGGATTTGGGCGAGCGGCCGCAGAAGTGGAATTCCGACGCCGCGGGGTCGCCGATCGGCCAGCGGCACATGCGGTCGCTGATGGTCAGCACGGTGGCGTGACTGCCGTCTTCCAGGGTCAGCGGATCTTCCTCCACCACCGGAACGGCCGGCAGGTGGCTCCTGACGCTTGGGGCCTTGGGCGCCATGGGCAGCCGCGGGCGTTCGCTGCGGGACGGGCTGGCGCGGCCGGCCAGGCCCAGCCGATGGACCTTGCCGATCACGGCGTTGCGGGTCACCCCGCCCAGGGCGCGGGCGATCTGGCTGGCCGAAAGGCCCTCGGTCCACAAGGTCTTGAGCTGCTCAACCCGGTCGTCTGACCAATTTGCCTGTGTCATGGCTCTCGCTCCTGGCTGCCAGGACGGGTTCGCTTTAACCCCCCGGTTACCAAATACAGTAGCCCGGTCGTCGTTTCACACAAGCTTTGCGGGGCTGTAACCAGCCCTTGTCCACATGAATCAAGGGAACTGTGCTGTTGGCAAACCCAGGACTAGGGGGTGTGGAGGCGCCCCGGGGCCGGACAAGTGAAGCTTTGGATGGTTGCGACCTAGCACTACTTTGGCACTTTTTGTTTGTCGGTTTCTGCGATCAGCATTTTACAGTGCGGGCATTGCAGAGGCAGAGGGCGTACGAAGAAATCGAGGATGGCTTGCCTGATGGCTGGCATGCTGGGTTTTGGCGGCGGTC
>DATAWO010000122.1:0-7239 GCA_036267165.1 Rhizomicrobium sp.
GAAGTTCACCGCCCGCGACGTGGCCTTCAGTTGCGGCGTAATGCTGCCGGAACTCAACCCCCGCAGCCGCAATTCCTTCAGCCATATCGACACCATCACCACACCCGATGCCACCACCGCGGTGATGCGGCTGAAGCAGCCCTTTAACGCCTTCCTGCTGTCGCTGATGGCGTCCAGTGCGCCGATGATGCCGGCGCATATCTATGAAGGCAGCGATTTCCGCACCAATCCCTATAACCTCAAACCCATCGGTACGGGTCCGTTCAAGTTCGCGGAATGGAAGCGGGGCCAGTATATCCACCTGGCCCGCAACGCGCATTACTGGCGGCCCGGCCAGCCGGGCATGGACGGCATCTATTACCGCATCTGTCCCACGCCCGAACAGCGCATGGTGGCGATGGAGACCGGCGCGGTGGACCTGGCCATGGCCGATGACATCGACACGGTGCTGGTGTCGCGGTTGAGGGCCAATCCCAATATCGTCGCCAGCACCGACGCCTATAACGGCACCGGCGAAATCACCATCATGGAACTGAACATGCGGCGCTGGCCGTTCAGCGACCGCCGGTTCCGCGCCGCTTTCATGCATGCGATCGACCGCGACTTTCTGGTCAAGGCGGTCAATTTCGGCATCGGCAGGGTGGCGACGGGGCCGATCCCGTCCACCGCGCCCTATTATGATCCCAAGGTGCTGACGCTTTATCCGCATGATCCGGCGCGTGCCCGCGCCCTGCTGGATGAAATGGGCCTGAAGCCCGGTTTGGGCGGGGTGCGCCATCGCTTCGGCATCATGATGACGCCCGATGGCGGCGGCGCCTGGACCCGTGGCTGCCAGTATATCAAACAGGCCCTGGCGGAGGTGGGGCTGGACGTCAATCTGGAAGCCACCGACTGGCCCACCCAGCAGCGCCGCAGCGGCAACTGGGAATTCGACTGCGATTGCAATTCCTATGGCGAATATGGCGACCCCGCCATCGGCACCTCGCGCTTTTATGTGTCGTCCAACATCCGCAAGGGCGTGCCGCTGACCAACCTGCAAGGCTATGTCAATCCGGAAGTGGATCGGCTGTTCGCCCAGGCCGCCATCGCCGTCAGTCACCAGGAAGCGCAGGCCTGTTACAGCCGGCTGCAGCAGATACTGACCCATGATGTCGCCATGGTGTGGCTGTATGAGCGCAAGCCCGTCTTCTTCTACAACAGGCGGCTGAAGAATGTGATCATGGGGCCCAACGGTCCCAGCGACGGCCTGGGCGCCGCGACGCTGGCATGAAGCCGCGTTATATCGCCTTGCGCCTGGTCAAGACGGTGCTGACCGTTGTTGCGGTGGTGGTGGTCAGCTTCTTCCTGATCCGGATGGCGCCGGGTGATGCCGCCACCGTGATGGCGGGACAGTCAGGTTATGCCGACGAAGCCTTTGTCAAAAGCCTGCGCGCGGAATATGGCCTCGACCAGCCTTTGCCCGTGCAATTCTGGAAATATGCCGTGGCCGTGGCCCATGGCGATCTGGGCACATCTTATGTGCGGCGCCAGCCGGTCCTGGGCGTGATCCTGGAGCGGCTGCCCAATACCTTGCTGCTGGATGGCTTTGCGCTGGTGGTGGCGATTGCGGGCGGTGTGTGGCTGGGCGGCCTGGCGGCGCGGCGACCGGGTTCCGCGAACGACAATGCGGTCAGCGTTCTGGCCATGCTGTTCTATGCCGTGCCGCAATTCTGGCTGGGCATGATGATGGTGTTGCTGTTTGCGGTATCGATGCCGGTGCTGCCGCCGTTCGGCATCGAGACCATGGGCGCCGACTATACCGGGCTGGCCCGGCTGGGCGATGTGGCCGAGCACATGATCCTGCCGGGCGTGACCTTGGCGCTCTATTACATGGCGAGTTATGCGCGGCTGACGCGCGCCGCCATGATCGAGGTGTCCGACCAGGATTTCGTCAAGACCGCGCGCGCCAAGGGCATCAGCGAACGGCAGGTGTCGCGCCATCACATCCTGCGCAATGCGCTGATCCCGCTGGTCACCTATGCGGGCCTGCAGGCATCGCTCCTGGTGGGCGGCAGCGTTCTGATCGAGAATGTCTTTTCCTGGCCGGGCGTGGGCACCCTCGCCTATGATGCGGTGCAGGCGCGCGACAATCCGCTGCTGCTGGGCATTTTCATCGTCACCGCCATTCTGGTCTCTCTGTTCAATCTTCTCACCGACATCGCCTATTCCATTGTCGATCCGCGGGTCGAACTGGGATGAGGAATTTCGCGCGCCGCTTCTTTTCCCGCCCCACCGCGCTGTTCGGCTTTGTGGTTTTTGTCGCCGTTGTGGTGATTGCGCTGGCCGCGCCGCTGGCATTTGCCGCTGGCCCTTTCACCATTGTGGGCATGCCGCTGCTGCCGCCGGGATCGCCCGGCTTGCCGGCGGGCAGCGATGTCCTGGGCCGCAACATGATGGTGGGTCTGGCATTCGGCGCGCGCATTTCGCTTCTGGTCGGCGTCACCTCCACCTTGGGCGCGATCGGGCTGGGCGTGCTGTTCGGCGCGGTCGCCGGCTATTACGGCGGGGTGGTGGATGATGTGTTGATGCGGGTCACCGAATTCTTCCAGATCATTCCCACTTTCGTGCTGCTAATGGTGCTGGTGGCGTTCCTTGAGCCCAGCCTGGCATCGGCGGTGATCGGCATTGCCTTGATCTCCTGGCCGCAGGTTGCGCGGGTGGTGCGCGGCGAATTCCTGTCGCTGCGCGAACGCGAATTTGTCCAGGCGGCACGGGTGCTGGGCCTGAGCGACGCCAGCATCATCTTCGGCCAGATCCTGCCCAACGCGCTGACCCCGATTGTGGTGATCAGCTCCATGATGGTGGGCAATGCCATCCTGACCGAATCGGCGCTCAGCTTTCTGGGGCTGGGCGATCCCAACCTCCTGAGTTGGGGCAGCATGATCGGCGGTTCGCGCTCGGCCATGTGGGTGGCGTGGTGGACCACCGTGTTTCCCGGCCTTTGCATCATGGTCACGGTGCTGTCGCTGAATTTCATCGGCGACGGGCTGAATGACGCCCTCAATCCCCGGCGGAGGCGCTGATGCCGCCGCTGGTTTCCATCCGCAATCTCAATGTGGCGCTGCCGCCGGGCGCCGACCGGCCTCTGGCGGCGGAAGATGTCAGCCTGGAGATTGGCCGCAACCAGATCGTCTGCATTGTGGGGGAATCCGGTTCCGGCAAGTCGCTGACCGCCCATGCGGTGATGGGGCTGTTGCCCCGTGGTGTCTCGGCCACCGGCGGCAGCATCGCCTTCGACGGCGTTGATCTGCTGAAGGAGCCGGCGGAGGCGATGCGCAGGCGGCGCGGCCGCGACATCGCCATGATCTTCCAGGACCCGATGGCGGCGCTCAATCCGGTGGTGGCCATCGGCGGGCAAGTCACCGAGCAGATCCGCGCCCATCGCGCGATCTCCGAAAGCCAGGCTCTGAAACAGGCCGGCGAGATGCTGGGGCAGATGGGCCTCAAGGATGTGGGCGGGCTGCTCAGGGCCTATCCGCATCAGCTCTCCGGTGGCCAGCGCCAGCGGGTGATGATCGCCATGGCGCTGTCCTTGTCGCCCAAGCTGCTGATCGCCGATGAACCCACCACGGCGCTGGATGTCACCACCCAGGCGCAGATTCTCACGCTGATCAAGCGCATCCAGGCCGAGCGGGAGATGAGCGTGCTCCTGATCACCCATGACTTCGGGGTGGTGGCCGACATGGCCGATGCCGTGGCGGTGATGCGTCACGGCCGGGTGGTGGAAAGCGGGGTGACCCAAACGGTGCTGGGCAGTCCGGCGCATTCCTATACCCGCGCCTTGATCGCGGCCGTGCCCAAGGGCAAAAGCGGGCTGGGGCCGCCGCCGGAGTCTGTGGTGATTGTCAAAGTCGATGGCCTCACCAAGCGCTTCCGTCGCGGCGGATTGTTCTCGCGCGCGCCCGCCATCACGGCGCTGGACGATATCGCGCTGACTTTGAGCCGGGGCGAGACCCTGGGGATCGTGGGCGAGTCGGGCAGCGGCAAGTCCACCCTGGCGCGCTGCGTGATCCGGCTGCTGGACCCTGATGCCGGCCAGGTCTGGCTGGATGGCGCCGACATCGCCCATATGAAAGAAAAGCATCTCAGGCCGCTGCGCCGCCGCATCCAGATGGTGTTCCAGGATCCTTTTTCTTCGCTCAATCCCCGCCAGACGGTGGGCGACATCATCATCGCCGGCCCGCGCGCCCATGGCGAAGACGCAAGAGAGGCGCGCGCCCGCGCCGCCGACATGCTGGGGCTGGTGGGGCTTGGCTCCGAAACCATGAACCGCTTTCCGCATGAATTTTCCGGCGGCCAGCGCCAGCGCATCGGGCTCGCCCGCGCGCTGATGCTCAAGCCGGATGTGCTGATTGCCGACGAGCCGGTCTCGGCGCTGGATGTGACGGTGCAGGCCCAGGTGCTGAAACTGCTGGACGATGTGCGCCGCCAGATGAATCTCGCCATGCTGTTCATCACCCATGACATGCGGGTGGCGGCCGAAATCTGTCACCGGGTGATGGTGATGCGCCACGGCCGGGTGGTGGAAAGCGGACCGACCAGTGAAATCTTCGCACGCCCTACCAGCGACTACACCAAGGCGTTGCTGGCGACCATTCCCGGCCGGCAGGCTTTGTAAGGAGATCCGATGCGCATCGCCCTTGCCGAGTTCAAGCAGGAAACCAACACCTTCGTGCCTTTCACCACCACGGTGAAAACTTTCGAAGAGCAGTATCTTTATCGCGGCGATGACGTGCTGACCCACTTTGGCCGGGCGCGGCTGGAGATTCCGGGCGCGCTGGACGCCATTCGCGAAGCGGGCGCCGAGCCTGTGCCGCTGCTGGCCACCATGGCGATGGCGTCCGGTACGGTGGAGCGCGAGAGCTTCGACCTATTGATGGGTGAGATCGAGGAGCGGTTGAAGGCGGCCATCGCCCAAGCAGGCCCGGTGGATGGCGTGTTCCTGGCGCTGCATGGCGCCATGATCATCGAGGATGAGCCGGATGCGGAAGCCGAGATCGTGCGGCGGGTGCGCAGCGTTCTCAAGCCCGGCACGCCTATCACCGTGTCACTGGACCTGCATGGCCATATCACCGCGGCGATGCTGCAGCCCGATGTGGCCTATATCGGCTATCGTGAATTTCCGCATATCGACATGTATGAGACCGGCCATCGCGCCGCCCGCCTCCTGATCGACTGGATCAAGGGCAAGGTGAAACCGGTGATGGCCTTGTCCAAGCGCCACATGATTTTCAGTCCGGATTCGGCGCGCACCACCGCGCCGCCGCTGGCCGATATCGTGGCGGAGGGCCGCGCCATGGAGGCCCGGGGCGAGGTGCTGCATGTCTCGCTGTTTCCGGTCCAGCCCTGGATCGACACCCCAGACCTGGGTTTTGCCGCCCTGGTCTGCGGCGAAAGCCGGGATGCGGCCCAGAAAGCCGCCGACCGGCTGGCGAAAATGGCCTGGGACCGGCGCAGGGAATTCGAGCCCGAGGTCACGCCGCTGGATGAGATCATCCGTATCGGGCTGTCGTCGCCAGGCCTTACCGTCGGCAGCGATTCCGGCGACGCGCCCTCGGGCGGGGCGGCGGCGGATTCCACCGCCGTGCTGTCGGCGCTGCTGCATGCTGGCGCCGACCGGGCCGAGCGCATTTCGATCTGCACCATCTGCGATGCCGAAGCCGCCACCGAGGCGGCGCGGGCAGGCGTGGGCAAGACCGTCACATTGCGGGTCGGGCACAAACGCTCGGGCCTGGGCGAGCCGCTGCGCGTGACCGGCAAGGTCAAGGTGATCAGCGATGGCAGTTATGTCCTGGAGGGTCTGGGCGGCAACGGCATGGCCGGTGAGATGGGCCTGACCGTGGTGCTGGCGATCGGCAGCATCCGGCTCAACCTGCGCTCCATTCCGCATTTCGAATGGGACTTGGGCATTCATCATTCGGTGGGGCTTGATCCGGCCGGCGCGGCGCTGGTGTTTGTGCGCTCACCGGCGCATTTCCGCGTCTCCTATGCGCCTATCGCGGCGCGCATCTTCCTGGCCGACACGCCAGGACCGACTTGCGTGAATATGCGCCGCATCCCTTTCACCAAGGTGACGCGGCCCTTTTATCCGCTGGACCTGGTGAATGATTAGCCGCGGCGGCGCACGGCCACGACCGGCCTATGCGCGGCGTGCTGCTTGTGGAAATTCTTCAACACCAGCCGGACACCGGGTTCGGAAACCCTCGCGATCGCTTCGTTCAGCGGCATCCAGGCCAGGGTGCGCACGGCCTTCTCCGGCCAGTCGTCGACCTGCCTGGTGACGCAAAGCGCAAAGACGTTCACGCTCACGGGCATGCCGCCGCCTTCGCGCTTTTCTTTCAAATAGTGGTAATGGCCGATCGGCTGGGCGGCGATCTTGCCGGTGACGCCGGCTTCCTCAAAGGCCTCGCGGGCGGCGTTCTCGCACCCCGTCAGGTCCGCTTCCGGCCAGCCCTTGGGCAATATCCAGCGCTTGGAATTCAGCGACGTGATCAGCAGCACTTCCAGGCCGCGCCGGCCCGTGCGCCAGCACAGGGCCGCGACCTGATTGCCATGCTCACGAAACAGAGCCTCGCTCTTCACCGCGCCCCCAGAAGCGTTTCCCGTGTGATTCGCCGGCTCCATATTACGATTCATCCGTCTACGGCCCAAACGCCATGACGATATAAGGTGAAAGAGGCGCCGCTGGTTCCCCGCCGCTTTGTGACAGTCGTGTTGCGGATTTCAGACGAGGTGCAGGGCCCCGGCGAGCAGGGTGAACATCGCCCCGATCAGGCCGGCCGCCGGCATTGTCACAATCCAGGCGACCATGATGTCCTTGGCCACGGTCCAGCGCACCGCCGAGGTGCGCCGCGCCACGCCCACGCCGATGATGGCGCCGGTGATGGTGTGGGTGGTGGAGACCGGAATGCCCATCCAGGTGACGCCGAACAAGGTAAGGGCGCCCGCGGTTTCGGCGCACACGCCCTGCATGGGGGTGAGATGGGTGATGCGCGAGCCCATGGTGCGCACGATGCGCCAGCCGCCGAACATGGTGCCCAGCGCCATTGCCGCCTGGCAGGACAGCACCACCCACAGCGGCACATGGAATTGGCCGCCTTCCAGGCCGTGCGCGAACAGCAGAGCGGCGATGATGCCCATGGTCTTCTGGGCGTCATTGCCGCCATGGCCCAGGCTGTAGGCGCTGGCGGAGATGAACTG
>DATAWO010000123.1:0-6290 GCA_036267165.1 Rhizomicrobium sp.
ACAAAGCCCAAAAGCCACTCGGTCCAGCTAAAGCTATTTGGAGAATTTGGCGGGTAGTCCGGCTTCTTCTCAGCGTCGCGTAGGCCCGTCCAAAATAAGCACGACGAAGTGCCGGCACCAATCGCCGGCGCCTCTGCGCTGGCATGAACGGGCATCGCTAGCAGTCCGACTACTATCGAGGCAATGGCGCGTTTAGAAAACAAGCTCTGACCTCCCTGCAAATTTCTATGTGCCAACCTTGTCGCTAGGTTGGCACGCCAGCGCGAAAAAGTATTTGGAAGCAGGCGCTTAAAAAAGCAATGGCGCGCCCTAGGGGAGTCGAACCCCTCTTGCAAGATTGAAAATCTTGAGTCCTAACCGATAGACGAAGGGCGCTACCGGAGGCCGGGGGTTTACCGGCCAAGTCCCCGTTTGGCAACACAAATCCGGTCCAATCCTATTTCTCCTTTCCCCTTGGGGGAGAGAAAGAAAAATCATTGGGTTGGTGGAGCGGCAGCGACGCCTAACCCATTGATTTTTCAGGTGAGGGGTGAGTTGTTTTTAAACCTACCCCTCACCCGCAAAATCTAGGCGCTTAGCGTCGCTCACGCTTCGCTAAGCGCAAGATTTTGCGCCCTCTCCCCCAAGGGGAGAGGAAACCAGAATGATTAAGCACTTGCCGGAGCCGCATCCTCGATTTCCAGCTGCACCCGCACCCGCCCGTTCCAGTCGTCCCGTCTCAGCCTGCCCGCCACATGAATGGGCCTGCCGCGCGAGGCCAGAAGACCCTCACCCAGGGGCGTGCCCACACTGCGAAATGCAATGGCGTCCAGCACCGTCCCGCCGCCGCCCAGCCTCAGCTTCACATGGGCACTCCCCACCACATCGGCAAAGGCCACCCGCACATCCGACAGCGCCAACAGCGGTTCGGGATTGCCCGCTCCAAAAGGCCCCGCCTGAGCGATCTCCTCGGCCAGCGCCACATTGGCGCCCGCGGGCGAGGACACCGCATCCAGGTAAAGATCATTGGCCGCGGACAGCGCCGCGCCGGCGCCGCTGAACTGTTCTTCCACGAATTTGCGGAAACCATCGAGCTGCGCGGTGGTGAGCGAGAAGCCCGCCGCCATGGCATGGCCGCCGCCATATTCGATTGCTCCGGTTTCGGCGGCGGCGCGGATGATGCCGCCGATATCGATGCCGGGAATGGAGCGGGCGGACCCTCGCCCCATGCCGCCCTCAAAGCCCGCCACGAAGGCCGGCTTGGCGAAACGCTCCTTCAGCCGGCCGGCAACGATGCCCACCACGACGGGATGCCAGCCATCGCCCGCCACCAGCACGAACGGCGCATTGGCCTGGGTCGCGGCCATGGCGGTGGCCTCTTCCAGGATGATCTTCTCGATCGCCTGGCGTTCCTTGTTGTGCAGGTCGAGCTGGGCGGCGAATTCGCCGGCTTTGTCGGCTTCGCGGGTGGTCAAAAGATCCACGCCCAGTGACGAACGTCCCACCCGGCCGCCGGCATTGATGCGCGGCCCGAACACGAAACCCAGATGATAGGGCGTGAACGGCCCCTTGGCGCCGGCCACGCCTGCCAGCGCCGCAAGACCGGGGCGAGAGAGAGTGCTGATCTGGCCCAGCCCGAAACGGACAAAGGCACGGTTGACGTCCTTCAGCGGCACTACATCGCAGATGGTGGCCAGCCCCACCAGATCGAGGAACAGCCGCAGGTCCGGCGCGGGCACCCCGCGCGTTTCATAGAAGTTGGTCTCGCGCAAGTGCCGGTTCAGCGCCACCAGGAACAGGAAGGTCACGCCCGCGGCGCAGAGATGCCCCAGTCCGGATGTGTCGCCGGGCTGGTTGGGATTGACATGCGCGGCGGCCGGCGGCGCGGCTTCGACCTTGTGATGGTCCAGCACCACCACATCCATGTTCAGGCTTTTGGCTTCTTCAAGAGCGGCTGTGGCAGCCGAGCCGCAATCCACCGTGATGACCAGGCGCGCGCCTTCGGCCTGCAACGCGCGCATGGCGAAAGGCGACGGGCCATACCCCTCTTTCATGCGGTCGGGAATGTAGATGCGCGGGGCTGCGCCAAGCGCCGACAGGAAATCGCTCAACAGCGCGGCCGAGGTCGAGCCATCCACGTCATAGTCGCCGAACACCGCGATGCGCTCGCCCTGTTCCAACGCGGCCGCGACCCGCGCCACGGCGCGGTCCATGTCTTTCAGCAACGCCGGATCGGGCAGAAGCTTCTTGAGCCGGGGCGTAAGATAGTCGGCGGCTTCGGCCAGCGAGACGCCGCGCAGCGCCAGAAGCCTTGCCAGGACCGGCGAAATCTCGCGCAGCAATTCGCGCTCAAGCGCCGCATCGACCGGCTTGAGCCACCAGCGCCGGCCGGTGAAGGAGCGCGCGACGCCGAATGCCGGGCCCGCATCGGCGGGGGGCTCAGTCACTCTTGTCGCGCGGGAATGGGTCGCGGCGGTGCCGCGCCCGGATCCAGCGCACCGTGCCGGTGGACGATCGCATCACCACGCTTTCGGTGGTGATGAAATCGCCATGCCGGTGCACGCCGCGCAGCATGGCGCCGTCGGTGACGCCGGTGGCGGAAAACACCACATCGCCCGCCACCAGTTCGTGCAGGCCGTATTTGCGGTTGAGATCGGTGACGCCCCATTTGGCGGCGCGCGCCCGCTCATCGTCATTGCGGAACACCAGCCGGCCCTGCATCTGGCCGCCGACACAGCGCAGCGCCGCCGCCGCCAGCACGCCTTCCGGCGCACCGCCGGAGCCCATGTAGATGTCGACGCCGGTGGACGGATCGGTGGTCTCGATCACGCCCGCCACATCGCCGTCGGTGATCAGCTTGACCTTGGCGCCGGCGGCGCGGATCTTGGCGATCAGCTTTTCATGGCGCGGACGGTCCATCACCAGCGCCGTGATATGGCCCGGGGAGACGCCCTTGGCCCTGGCGATGGCGTTGATATTGTCGGCGGGCTCGGCGTCGAGATCGACGATGCCGTCCTTGTAGCCGGCACCGATGGCGATCTTGTCCATATAGGTGTCGGGCGCATTGAGCATGGTGCCGGGCTCGGCCATCGCCATCACCGCCAGCGCATTGGCCATGGCCTTGGCGGTCAGGGTGGTGCCTTCCAGCGGGTCCAGCGCGATGTCCACTGCGAGGCCGCCCTGTCCCACCTTCTCGCCGATGAACAGCATGGGGGCCTCGTCGCGCTCGCCCTCGCCGATCACCACGGTGCCGTCGATCGGCAGCACATTGAAGGCCGCGCGCATCGCCTCGACCGCGGCCTGGTCGGCGTCATGCTCATTGCCGCGGCCGATCTGGGCGAAGGCCGCGATGGCCGCGGCTTCGGTGACACGCACCGCTTCCAGCGCAAAGGAACGGTCCAGGGGCTTTTCCTGAACGGGAGGACGGATTTCGGTCATTGCATTTCTTTTTCTTGGGTTGGTCGAGGTTTCAATGGCGTTCGCGGCTCGCCCGGCGGGGCCGCAAGGGAGCTGAACCATCAAGACTCCATGGGAATCATGCACGGCCGGGAGCGCACCTTGTCGGAAGCGGAGATGGCCTTCAAGGCGCGTTCCACGGCGCCTTGCGCGGTCTCATGGGTGATCATGACAATGGCGACAGGCTCGCCCGGGGCGCGGCCGCGCTGGATCATGCTTTCTATGGAAACACCGGCATCGGCCAGGTGCCGGGCAATGGCCGCCAGAACACCCGGCACGTCCAGCACCTCGAAACGCAAATACCAGGGCGAGACCCCGGCCTTGCTGTCGGCCGGTTCCAGCTTTGCCAGGCCGACGGCAGGACGGCCGAACACCGGACTGGGCTGGTCCCCTTCGGAGGCCGCCTCGACAATATCGGCGATGACCGCGCTGGCGGTGGGCGCCTCGCCCGCGCCGCGGCCTGAGAAGAAGAACGAACCCGCCTCGCCCGCATCCACCAGGACGCCATTGGCGGCGCCGGAGACATTGGCCAGCGCCGCCCGCGCCCTGACCATGGCCGGATGGACTTTCTGGTCGATCTTCATGCTGTTTTGGTCACCAACGCGGCGCGCCACGCCCAGGAGCTTGATGCGGAAGCCGAACTCCGACGCAAAGGCGATGTCGTCGGCGGTGATGTGCGTGATGCCTTCCACCGCCACATGCGCCAGATCCGGCGCGGTGCCGAAAGCCAGGCTGGAAAGCAGGCAAAGCTTGTGCGCGGTATCGCCGCCGCCGACATCCAGCGCCGGATCGGCCTCGGCATAGCCCTTGGCCTGCGCTTCCTTCAACACCTCGGCGAAGGAGCGGCCCGACGCTTCCATCTCGGTGAGGATGTAGTTGCAAGTGCCGTTGAGGATGCCCTTGATCGCATCCACGCCATGGGCGATCAGGTCTTCGCGCAGCACCTTGACGATGGGAATGCCGCCGGCGGCGGCGGCCTCGAACTTCAGTGACACGCCTTTGTCTTCCGCGAGTTTCGCCAGCGGAAGGCCATGCTTGGCCAGCAGCGCCTTGTTGGCGGTCACCACATGCTTGCCGTTGGAAAGCGCGCGTTCCACCAGCGCGCGGGCAATGCCCTCCTCGCCGCCGATCAGCTCCACCACCACATCGGCGTCGCTGCCGGCCAGCGCCAGCGGATCGTCCCGCCAGCCGGTGATTTCGAACCCGCGCGCCCGGGCATTGTCGCGCGCCGACATGGCGGTGATCTGAAGCGCGCGGCCGGCGCGGTGCGACAAGTCATCGCCCCGCGCGGCCAGCGCTTTCACCACGCCGCTCCCGACCGTGCCGAGACCGGCGATGGCGATGCGAAACGGAGCCGTCATTTTGCCGGGGCCAGTCTTTTCTTCGGCTGCTCGGCCGGCGGCTTGTTGGTGCCGGACTGCAGGAATTTCTTCACACTGCGTGCCGCCTGACGGATGCGATGTTCATTCTCCACCAGCGCCACCCGCACATAACCTTCGCCATATTCGCCAAAGCCGATGCCCGGAGACACCGCGACCTTGGCATGGATCAGCAAATCTTTTGCGAACTCCATGGAACCGAGCTGCCGGTATTTCTCCGGCACCGGCGCCCAGGCGAACATGGAAGCCGCCGGCGCCGGGATTTCCCAGCCCGCCGCCGCCATGCTCTTGACCAGCACATCGCGGCGCGACTTGTAGACGGCGCGGATTTCCTTGACCGCATCCTGCGGCCCGTTCAGCGCCGCGGCCGCGGCGACCTGGATGGGCGTGAAGGCGCCGTAATCCAGATAGGATTTGATGCGCGCCAAGGCCCCGATCAGCTTCTCATTGCCGGCGGCAAAGCCCATGCGCCAGCCCGGCATGGAATAGGTCTTGGACAGGGACTGGAATTCGATGGCGATGTCCTTGGCGCCGTCCACCTGCAGGATCGAAGGCGGCGGCTCGTCGGTGAAATAGATGTCGGCATAGGCCAGATCGCTGAGCACCCAGATCTCGTGCTTCTTCGCGAACTTGATGACCTCCTTGTAGAAATCCAGGCCGACCACCTGCGCGGTGGGATTGGAGGGATAGTTCACCACCAGCGCGATGGGCGACGGCACCGAATGGCGCGTCGCCGTGCCCAGGCGCGAGAGATATTCCTCCGGCGTCGTCGCCGGCACGTGACGGATGGCGGCGCCCGCGATCATGAAACCGAAGGCATGGATGGGATAGGCGGGATTGGGCACCAGCACCACATCGCCGGGCGCGGTGATCGCCATGGCGAGATTGGCGAAACCTTCCTTGGAGCCCAGCGCCGCGATCACCTCGGTGTCGGGGTTCAGGTCCACGCCGAAGCGGCGCTGGTAATAGGCGCAATGCGCCTTCCTGAGGCCCTTGATGCCGCGCGAGGAACTGTAGCGGTGGGCGCGGGGATCGCGCGCGGTCTCGCACAATTTGTCCACGATATAGCCGGGCGTGGCCATGTCGGGATTGCCCATCCCGAAATCGATGATGTCCTCACCGCGGGCGCGCGCCTGTGCCTTGAGGCGATTGACTTCCTCGAAGATGTAGGGCGGCAGCCGCTTGATGCGGTAGAAATCGGTATTCATGGTCCTTGCGAGTCCTGAAAACGCCTGAGAATCCGGGATTTACCCGGGAGGCGCAATCATTTTCGGGCCAAATTGCGGCTCTTTTGTGCAGGACGGGGTTGCAGGAAGGACGCCCGAGAGTTTGCGAACAGCTCTCCGGCGGCTCGCTCAAGCTGGCTTAGCTTTTCTTGGCGAAGCGTCAGCGAGCCTAGAAAAGCTTGCCCCTCCCCGAGCGTCAGCGAGGGAGGCGCGGCGTTCACCCATTTTCGCATGTCCACTGGACATGCTC
>DATAWO010000124.1:0-23118 GCA_036267165.1 Rhizomicrobium sp.
CCAGCGACGAACTTTCCACCGGCCAGGAACGCCGTTTCAAGAAGCTGCGCAACGAGACCATGGATCTGGTCAAGTCGCTCAAGCTCAACAACAACCGTATCGAAGCCCTTGTTGACCAGATGTATGGCATCAACAAGCGGCTGGTCGGCCTGGAAGGCCGGCTGCTGCGCCTGGCCGAAAGCCATGGCGTGGACCGTTCCGAATTCCTCAAGCAGTATTTCGGCAACGAGCTCGACCCAAACTGGGCGCGCCGCGTCGGCCGGCTGACCGGCATCGGCTGGCATGATTTCGTCACCGACGAGCGCGACAAGATCAAGACCATCCGCGACGAGATCCAGCAGCTGGCCCAGGAAACCCGCCAGTCGGTTTCCGAATTCCGCCGCAACGTCCAGACGGTGCAGAAGGGCGAACGTGAATCCGGCGTCGCCAAGAAGGAAATGATCGAGGCCAACCTGCGCCTGGTCATCTCCATCGCCAAGAAATACACCAATCGCGGCCTGCAGTTCCTGGACCTGATCCAGGAAGGCAATATCGGCCTGATGAAGGCGGTCGATAAGTTCGAATACCGCCGCGGCTATAAATTCTCGACCTATGCCACCTGGTGGATCCGGCAGGCCATCACCCGCTCGATCGCCGACCAGGCGCGCACCATCCGCATCCCGGTCCATATGATCGAGACCATCAACAAGCTGGTGCGCACCAGCCGCCAGATGCTGCATGAGATCGGCCGCGAGCCCACCCCGGAAGAGCTGGCCGAACGCCTGGCCATGCCGCTGGAGAAGGTGCGCAAGGTTCTCAAGATCGCCAAGGAGCCGATCAGCCTGGAGACGCCCATCGGCGACGAGGAAGACAGCCATCTGGGCGATTTCATCCAGGACCCCAATGTGGTCCTGCCGATCGACGCCGCCATCCAGGCGAACTTGCGCGAAACCACCACCCGCGTGCTGGCCACGCTGACCCCGCGCGAGGAACGCGTGCTGCGCATGCGCTTCGGCATCGGCATGAACACCGACCACACTTTGGAAGAAGTGGGCCAGCAGTTCAGCGTCACCCGCGAGCGCATCCGCCAGATCGAGGCCAAGGCGCTGCGCAAGCTGAAACATCCCAGCCGGAGCCGGAAGCTCAGAAGCTTCTTGGATAATTGATGCAGCTCACCTTGCTCAAGGGCAAAATCCACCGCGCCGCGGTGACCCAGTGCGACCTCAATTATGAAGGTTCCATCTCACTGGACGCCACCCTGATGGAGCGCGCCGGCATCCTGCCCCATGAGCAGGTGGATGTGCTCAACATCAACAACGGCCAGCGCTTTACGACTTACGCCATTCCCGCCCCGCCGGGTTCGGGCACCATCGGCGTCAACGGCGCCGCCGCCCGCCTCGCCCAGAAGGGCGATCTTGTCATCATTGTTGCCTATGCTCGGATGGAGGAGGCGCAAGCCAGATCCTTCCAGCCGCGCGTGGTGCTGGTGGATGCGGCCAACCGTCCGCTGCCGCCGGCCTTGCGCATTCTTGAAACCTGAAGCCTTTTGACGCCCACGAGAAACATGCCCCGCCAAGACAACGAAAAATTCTCCAATCGACTGGATACGGCCGCCAAGGCGCGCGCCGAAATGTTGGCCAAGGCCAAGGCCCACGCCGAAGCCGCCAAGGCGACCGCCGAGGAACGCGCCAGCGAACGCGTGGCCATCGCCCAGGCCCGGGAAGAGCGTGTCGCCCAGCGCGCCGAGGAAAAGCGTCTGGCTGCCGAGGCGCTGGAACGCGCCGCCCGCGAAGAGGACGAGCGCAAGCGCCGGGAAGCGGAAGAAACCAAGGCCGCTGCCGAGGCCAGGAAGCGCGAAGAGGCCGAGAAGCTGGTCCAGCTTCTGGCCGAGCAGAAGGCGTCGCGCGATGCGCGGTATGCGGCCCGCAAGGACCGCCAGAAAAAGGGCAAGCGCTAGCCAGCGCGGTTCTTTGGCCTAGCTTTTCTTGGCGAGCGAAAGCGAGCTTAGAAAAGCTGGCCCCGCGATCCTCGCCCGCGGCACGCGGGCGAGGGCGGTGCGGTACCAAATCGCGCGTTGCCTACGCTGTCGCTAGGCAACCCTGCCCACGCCGCAAAACTCCTCGCGCTAAGAGAGTCAGAATGCGCGTATCAAGGAACTCGCGGTTCCCCCGAAAATTTCCGTTCCCAAAACGGGCAGACCTGATCTAGCCTTTTGCGCGGATTGAGCTTTCGCTCTCCGTCACACCGCTGTCGCGCCGAAGTTCCCGCTTCGCCCGGCCTCATCGTCAATTCGCCAGCAGAAGGGCGCGCGCATGCCGTTCGTGGAAGAAAAACAGTTCAGATACCCGGCCGAGGACGAATGCCTGATCCGCCGCCTGGGGGCCGGCGTGATCGCGGCCTGGCCGCATCTGCCGGAGGAGGTGCGGGAGCGCATCTTCAACGAGGCCAAGACCGCCTGGGATCGGGAGCATTTCGTCTCCAAACTGCCGCAGAAGCTGGAATTGCTTCTCAAGCGGCGCACAGCACTTGCGCCCTAGGCGCGGCGCTCGAAAGCTCCCGCAAGCTTGGCGGATACCGCACGCTGCAGCATAATATTCCCTCACTGTTGGGGAATGAAATGCAGGGATTTGTCTTAGCGGGTCTGGCGGCCCTTGGTTTGGCTACAACCCTCATTGCGGCCAGCCCGGCTTCGGCCCAGGGCCAGGGCGGCTACGCTCCGGGATGTCCCGGCGCGGAAACAGTGCGCATGTCGCCCGAGGAGCGCGCCCGCGCCAGAGCCCTCCACCAGACCAACGACACCAATGGCGGGCGCTCCTCCGTCGACAAATCCTGCAAGACCTGGGAAGGCGGCGGCACGATCGATGGGCCGCAACCTGGCGCAATTAACTGGGGCTATGGCGGGGCGCACACGCGGTTTTAGCGGCAGGCCGGCGAGGAGCGCAGTTTTTGTTGCGCCTTGCTCAAACGGAGTAATTAAAGCTCAGCGAAATGCGCGGTTCGCGCGCGCCATTGGCTTGCACGCCATGGCGCAGCCAGCTTTCCCATAACAGCAGCATGCCCGTCCTCGGCTGAACATCAATGAACAGCCGGCTTTCGGCGCGCGCGTTCTTCTTCCTCGGCGGCGCGGCCATCATCATGGCAAGGCGCGGATCCTCGAAGCGGATCGTGCCGGATTTGGGCGGCACGCTGACATAATAAGTGCCGCTGATCGCCGAATGGGGATGGATATGGGGCGCATGCACCGCGCCCTTCTTCATCACATTGAGCCAGAGACTGTCGAGTGCAAGTCTCTTTCCACCGAGATCGAATTCGAGCTCGCGCGCGAAGGCCGAGACATGGCGGGCGATCTTCTGCTCGATCTCGCCGAACAAAGTGGCGCGGCGCGGCAGGTCGTTGAGCGAAGCATAAGAGGTGTAGCCGCCATAGCCATGATCGCGCGACCAGCGCCGGCCGGCCTTGTCTTCGGCGGCCATGCCCAGGCAAGTTTTGCCCAGCGCTGCGGGCGGCGCGATGCGGGCCTTGTAAAGCCTGGTGGCGAACAGGATTTCCGTCATGGCGGGACTTTGATTTTGGTTAGCGATCTTTTGACCATTGGGCGGTTAACCTTGATGCCTGTCAATCATGTTGCGCTTCCCGGAGCAGGGTCATGGATAGCTTCACGCGCGTACCGGTCACGCTCGCGGCCATCGCCGCCATGACCATTTTCCTGTCGGGCTGCATCGCCATCGATGCCGCCAGCGGTGTGGTGGATGCCGGCGCTTCGGTGGTCACCACCACCGGCGACATCGTGACCTCGCCTTTTGATGGCGACGATTCAGACGGCAAGAAATCCCAATAGTCTCCATGGGCGGGCTTGACCCGCCCATCCAGGGCAACAGACGCCTGAGCTTGTGGCTCTGGATGGCCGGCTCAGGGCCGGCCATGGAGAGTCAGAATCGGTCCTTCCGCGCCCTGATCTCGCCGAAGGCCGCGACGGTGCCGGCCTTCTCCATGCCCAGACTTTTGCGGATCTCCGCATTGTCGGGCCGCAAAAACGGATTGGTCTGTTTCTCGATCCCCAGGGTCGCGGGCACCGTGGGCGCCCCCTTGGCGCGGGTGGCTTTCACTTCCGCCACGCGCGCCTGAAGCGCCGGATTGCCGGGCTCCAAGGTCAGGGCGAAGCGGCCATTGCTCTCGGTATATTCGTGGCCGCAATAGATATTGGTCTCATCCGGGAGGGTCATGAGTTTGGACAGGCTGGTCCACATCATCTGGGGATCGCCCTCGAACAGCCGCCCGCAGCCCATCAGGAACAGCGTGTCGCCGGTGAAGGCATTGCCGTCGATCACAAAGGTTATGGCGCCGCTTGTATGGGCCGGCACTTCCAGCACCTGCACCTTGCGGCCATCGAATTCCCAGCCTGACGCCTCGTCCACGCCCACATCCAGGCCCGGGATGCGGCCCGCGTCCTTGCCCGGGCCCACCACGATGGCGCCGGTCTGTTGCTTCAGGTCCAGATTGCCGCCGCAATGGTCCAGATGGTGGTGGGTGTTGAGGATATGGGTCAGCTTCCACCCCCGCCGCTTCAGTGCCGCTTGGACTGGGCCAGCCTCCGACGGGTCCACCACGGCGCAAGCATCGCCGGACTTCACCAGATAGGCGTAATTGTCGCTCAGGCAGGGAACGATTTCGATCTCTGTCGTCATAATGTCTCCTTGATCCGGGCAAGGTTAGCAAAAGCCAACCTTTGAACAAACGCATAAGCACCCTATTCTCGCACCATGCCGCAGGATGTTCGTGACCTTGCCGCTTTCTATGAATCCCCGCTGGGCCAGCTGGCGTACCGGGCCATTCTGCGCGAGGTCCAGAATTTCTGGCCCGATGTGCGGAATTATCGTCTTCTGGGATATGGCTTCGCGATTCCCTACCTGGGCGCCTTGCGCGGGGTCGAGCGCGCCATCGCCGCCATGCCCGCGCCGCTGGGCGTGATCAGCTGGCCGCAAGACAAGAACGCCGCGCTCTTGTGCGAGGAAGACGCGCTGCCTTTTCCCGATGTCTTCTTCGACCGCATCCTGATCATCCATGGCCTGGAATCGTCGGAAAACCTGCGGGCGCTGCTGCGCCAGCTGTGGCGGGTGCTGGCGCCGGAAGGGCGCATCCTGCTGCTGGCGCCCAACCGCGCCAGCCTGTGGGCCCAGGTGCAGAAATCCCCCTTCGGCCATGGCCGGCCATTCTCCAAAATGGAGCTGGAAGCCCTGATGAAGGAAGCGCTGTTCGAGCCCGGGCGCTGGTCGCGCGCGCTTTATGCGCCGCCGTTTGAAAGCGTCACCGGCTCCGGCAACAATTGGGAGAAAATGGGCCGCCGCCTGTTTGGCGGCATTGGCGGGGTGCATGTGGTGGAAGCCGCCAAATCGCTCTATGCCCCGGCAAGGCCGGCCCTGCCCAAGGGCGCGCGGGTGGCGCTGACGCCGTCGTCCTAGGATTCAGCTTTTCTTGAGCAGAAACACGCCGCCCTGGGCGAACAGATTGGGGCCCAGATAGCCATGGGTCAGGCTGGCGGGATTCATCTGCGCGGTCCGGCCATTGTCGTTCAGGGCATGGGCTTCTGTGATCGCCGCGCCGCATTCCCGCGTCAGGTCCACGAAATCCGCCAGGGTGCAGAGATGGATGTTGGGCGTCGCCCACCAGGAATAATCCAGCGCATGGGTGTGCGGCATGCGTCCGCCGGTCAGAAGCGACAGCCTGACTTTCCAGTAACCGAAATTGGGCAGCGAGATCGCCACCCGCCGGCCGATGCGCAACAGATGCTCCATCACCACACGGGGCTTTTCGGTCGCCTGGATGGTCTGGGACAGGATCACCGCGTCAAACACCTGGGCGGGATAATCCACCAGGTCGGTATCGGCGTCGCCCTGCACCACGGCAAGGCCGCGCGCCACGCAGGCATTCACATTGGCCTGGGAAATCTCGATGCCGCGGCCGTCCACATCCTTGGCCTTGAGATGTTCCAAGAGCGCGCCGTCGCCACAGCCGACATCCAGCACCCGCGCGCCGGGACGGATCATGGCCGCGATGGCCGCCAGGTCGGGACGAAGCTCGCTCATGCCCCGCTTCCGGATGACAAATCCGTGGCCGCGTGATTGAGGAAGCCGCGCACGGTGGCAAACATTTCCGGCTCGTCCAGCAGGAAGGCGTCATGGCCCTTGTCGCTCTTGATCTCGACAAAGCTCACCTGGGCCGCCACCGCGTTGAGCGCATGGGCGATGCGCTTGTTCTCCACCGGCGGAAACAGCCAGTCGCTGGTGAAGGAAACGATGCAGAAGCGCGCCGCGTTCAGGCGGAACACTTCCGACAGCTGGCCGCCATGCTCCTCCGCCAGATCGAAATAATCCATGGCGCGGGTGATGTAGAGATAGGAATTGGCGTCAAAGCGGTCGACGAAGGTGGCGCCCTGATGATGGAGATAGGATTCAATCTGAAAATCCGGCGCGAACTGGAAGCTCAGCGCGGCGCGGTTCTGCAGATTGCGGCCGAACTTCCGCTGCAGCGCCATTTCCGAGACATAGGTGATGTGCGCGGCCATGCGCGCCACCGCCAGCCCCTTGGAGGGCTTGGTGTCGTGAAGCTGATATTCCCCGCCGCGCCAGTCGGGATCGGCCATGATCGCCTGGCGGCCCACCTCATGGAAGGCGATGTTCTGGGCGCTGTGGCGCGCGGCGCAGGCGATCGGCACCACCGCCCGCACGCAATCGGGATACGACGCCGCCCATTGCAGCGCCTGCATCCCGCCCATGGAGCCGCCGATCACCGCCAGCAGTTTCTCGATCCCCAGATCCTCTATCAACCGCCTCTGCGCCCGCACCATGTCGCGGATGGTGACCAGCGGAAAATCCAGGCCCCAGGGCTTGCCGGTCTCCAGATTGATCTCGGCAGGTCCGGTCGAGCCCATGCAGCCGCCGATGACATTGGCGCAGATGACGAAGAAGCGATCGGTATCGATCGGCTTGCCTGGTCCCACCATGGTCGTCCACCAGCCGGGCTTGCCGGTGAGGGGATGGTCGGATGCCACGAACTGGTCGCCGGTCAAGGCATGGCAGACCAGGACGGCATTGCTTTTGGCGGCGTTGAGCGCGCCATAGGTCATATAGGCGACCGTGAAAGGCGCAAGCTCGCGGCCGCAGTCCAGCGGCAGCGGCGTCTCGAAGGTGACGGCCATCCCGACATCGGCCGATGGCGCGGTCACCGGGCGCAGGAAACGAGGGGCCTCGGTCATCCTAAATCCTTGAAAGTCGTAGCTAAGACTGCCTCAGGGTGAAGTCAACGAATGCCCCATGGAATAGCTGCCCTGCTTTGCTTTTATGACGTTCCCGCCCTATCAATACCGGCCTTTTTTATGGGCGGTCGTCCATACGCGTCTTTCGCTGCCGCTCAAGACCTATGGACCGCCTAACGCCCCTGGAAGCCCGTTATCCGCATGAGCCTTGAACCCAAGCCCGGCATCCTTGATATCTCGCCCTATGTCGGCGGGCGCGCTTCCGTGCCTGGCCTGGCCAGGGTGCACAAGCTGTCCTCCAATGAATCGCCTTTGGGCCCGGCGCCTGCGGCGCTGGCGGCGCTGGACGAGGCCAAGGCCAGCCTGTCGCTTTATCCCGAAGGTTCGGCCCGGCTGCTGCGCGAGGCGATCGGCGAGTTTTTCGGGCTGGACCCGGCGCGCATCGTAGCGTCGGGCGACGGCTCCGATGCGCTCTTGACCTTGCTGGCCAATGCCTATCTGCGCCCCGATGACGAGGTCGTGTTCGGCGAGCACGCCTTTCTGGTCTACAAGATCGCCACCCTGGCCAACAGCGCCGTGCCCGTGACCGTGGCGGAGAAGAACACCAATTGCGGCATCAAGCTGGAGGTGGACGCCCTCTTGGCGGCGGTGACGCCCAAGACCCGCATGGTCTATCTCGCCAATCCCAACAATCCCACCGGCACCTATCTCAACCGGGATGAGATGGCGCGCCTGCATGCCGGCCTGCCCAAGGATGTGATCCTGGTGATCGACGCCGCCTATGCCGAATATGTCACCGCCAAGGATTACGAAGCGGGGCTGGAGATGGCGGGCAAGTTTCCCAATGTGGTGATGACCCGCACCTTCTCGAAGCTGTACGGCCTGGCCGGGCTGCGCATCGGCTGGATGTATGCGTCCCAGGCGATCTGCGACGTGATCCACCGCATCCGGGGCCCGTTCAACACCTCCCTGATGCAGCAGCTGGTGGGGGCCGCGGCGCTGAAGGACCGCGAGCATTTCTGGGCGGCGGTGAAGCACAACAGCCACTGGCTGCCCTGGATCACGGCGGAAATCCGCAAGACCGGATTGCGGGTGGATGACAGCATGGCAAATTTCGTGCTGATCCATTTTCCGGCAGAAGGTAGTAAGACCGCACCTGCGGCGGACGCCTTCCTCAGCGAGAACGGCGTCATCCTGCGGGCGGTGGCGAGCTATGGCCTGCCCAATGCCTTGCGCATGACCGTGGGCACGGAAGAGCAGAACCGGGCGGCGGTGTCGCTGCTGCAGCAGTTCATGGCGGCGTGAGATGGAGCCCTTCGACAAGATCGCCATCATCGGGCTGGGGCTGATCGGTTCCTCCATCGCCCATGCGGCGCGCCGTGGCGGGCTGGCCAAGGAAATCTCCGGCCATGACGCCGATCCCGATGTGATGGACCGCGCCGGCGGGATCGGCTTTTGCGACACGCTGCATGCCGATATCGGCGATTGTGTCCAGGATGCCGGGCTGGTGATCCTGTGCACGCCGGTCGGGGCCTACAGGCAGATCGCCACCGCCATCACCCAATTCCTGGGCAAGGGTGCGATCCTGTCGGATGTGGGCTCGGTCAAGGGCGCGGTGATCCGCGATGTCAGTCCGCACGTGCCCCAAGATGTCCAGTTCATTCCGGCGCATCCCATTGCCGGCACGGAATTCTCAGGCCCGGAAGCCGGCTTCGCCAGCCTGTTCGACGGCCGCTGGGCGATCCTGACGCCGGCGCCGGGCAGCGATCCGCAAGCGGTGGAGCGTCTCAAGGCGTTCTGGCAGGGCCTGGGCAGCCAGGTGGATGTGATGGATGCCTCGCACCATGACCTGGTGCTGGCCATCACCTCACACCTGCCGCATCTCATCGCCTACAATATCGTGGGCACCGCCCATGACCTGGAAAAGGTCACCGAAGGCGAAGTGATCAAATATTCGGCATCGGGCTTTCGCGATTTCACCCGCATCGCCGCCTCCGATCCCACCATGTGGCGGGACGTGTTCCTCAACAATCGCGAGGCGGTGCTGGAAGTGCTGGGTCGCTTCAACGAGGATTTGTCCCTGTTGCAGCGGGCGGTGCGCAATGGCGACGGCGAGACGCTGTTCGATCTCTTCACCCGCACCCGCGCCATCCGCCGCGCCATCGTCGATATCGGCCAAGACACCGCGGCGCCCAACTTCGGCAGAAACAAAAGCTAAGCCGCCTTGATCGCCGCAGGCTTGCCCGGCGTCCCGCTATTGGTCCACGCGCTCAACAAGATGCGCCCGCGAGGGTCCAGGCTCGAACCGGTCGGCGAAATATTGCGTTTCGCTGGCCACCAGTCCGTCGCGGAATTCCATGATGCTCACCGTGTAGGACGGTATGCCGTCATAGGTCAGCACGAATTCGGTGACCCAGAGATCGCCGCTGCCGACAAGGCGCCTGATCTTGAAACGCTTCCTGTTCGGCTGGACGAAACGGCTCTCCTGAATGTTGTGCCGGCCGCGGATGCGCTCGCCCGATTGCGGATAATACAGGACGGCGTCTTCATGATAGATTTCATGTTCGGCCTGGAAATCGTTCGCATCCGAAGCATCCCAATGGCGCTGCAGCGCTTGGCGCACGGATTGATCATCCATCCCGGTCTCCCATTTAATAGAGCGGCGCGAGCAATGCTTCCGGTGAAACGCCCGGCGCGACAACCTGGGACAGTGTTGCTTTTCCACCCTGCGCCCGCCAGTTGGCATCGGCATCGGGCCAGGAGGTTTCGCCCTTCAGCAGCGAAGTCAGCGAGCCGGCGCGGTTGAGGGTGACATAGACCTGTACCAGCTTGCGCGGGCCCTCCTGTGTCTTGAGGGCATCGGCCTTCAGCATCAGGTCCAGATCGGCGCCATCCGGGTCGCGCCGCATGTGGAACTGGAAACGCCCGATGGTGAAATCCTTTGCGCCCATGCCGACAATATCGAGGTCGGCGCGCGACAGGCCCTTGTCATCCAGGACGCTGCTGGCGCGCAGGGAGCCGGGAATAAAGCTTTCGCGATGCGCGGCTCCCGCCGCATCGGTCCAACGCACTTGCTGGCGGCCGGCCGCTTCATAGACCGCCTTGGCGCGGCCATAGGTGAGGGCATGCAGCGCGAATTTTTCCGTGCTCCAGCCGAACGGCCCATGCGCGCCCGCGCCATCGACACGGAAGTTGGTGAAATCGGCGTCCAGGCGAAAGGGAAAGCCGCCAACGGTGACGGCATCCCAGTCCAGCATCATACCCGGCACCGCCTGGTGGCCCTTCAGCGCCGCCAGCTTCTTCTCGAACGCGCCGGCGACCAGCCACCAATGCCCCATGGCGATCGCGGCCAGGGTGAGGAAGGTGCAGAAAGGCGCATAAAGCCAGAAGCGGCTGGAGTAATTCATGCCGGGCAGGAGCGTAGGCGAGAGCCGGAGCGACAACAACAAAACATTAGCTGCACTTGGAATAGCCGCAAGACAGGCAGGAGTCGCAGCCTTCCAGCTTGACGAAGCTGGCGTCGCCGCAGCGCGGACAGAAGCGGGCGCGCGCGCCCTCCGCCGGAATGTCATGGGCATGCGCCAGGCCCGACAGGCTGGCGAGGCGCTGGCCCATGAAGCCGATCTCGACCATGTGGCGCTCGATGATCTCGCCGATGGCGGCCAGGAGCGAAGGGATGTAACGCCCGTTCATCCATTGCCCGCCGCGCGGATCGAAAATCGCCTTCAATTCGTCCACCACAAAGGAGACGTCGCCGCCGCGCCTAAACACCGCCGAGATCATGCGGGTCAGCGCTAGCGCCCAGGCATAGGCCTCCATGTTCTTGGAGTTGATGAAGATCTCGAAGGGCCGGCGGCGGCCATCTTTCTCGATGTCATTGATGGTGATGTAGAAGGCATGGTCGCTGTCCAGCCATTTGATCTTGTAGGTCCGGCCCAGAAGCTCCTCGGGCCGGTCCAGCGGTTTGATCATGTAAACCACGCCGCCGCTGGCGGGGCGCGGCGCCGGCAACGGCAGCGGCAGTTCCGGTTCGCGCGCGTCGCGGACAATGACGGCTTCAGCGGGAATGGCATCCTTGGGTTCTTCGACCGACAGGACCGATCCGGTCACGTCATTGGGACGATAGGTGGTGCAGCCCTTGCAGCCCATCTCATAGGCTTGCAGATAGACATGGGCGAAATCCTCGAAGGAGATTTCCGCCGGCACATTGATGGTCTTGGAGATGGCGCTGTCGATGTAAGGCTGGGCCGCGGCCTGCACCGCCAGATGGTCTGATGGGACCAGCGTCTGGGCATTGACGAAATAGTCAGGCAGCGTGGTGTCCGCACCGAACTTTTCCCGGAAGACACGCACGGCATGGTCGCTGACCTGTTCCTCGCGCCTGCTGCCGTCGGGCTGGAGAACCTTGCGCGTATAGCTGAAGGCAAAGACCGGCTCGATGCCGCTGGAGACATTGTCGGCGAACAGCGAGATCGTGCCGGTGGGCGCGATGGAGGTGAGCAGGGCATTGCGGATGCCGTGGCTGGCGATGGCGTTGTAGATATCGGGCGGCAGCGCCTGGATATGCGGGCGCGACAGATAGGGATTCATGTCATAGAGCGGGAAAGGGCCTTTTTCCTTGGCCAGTTCCACACTGGCGCGATAGGCGGCATGGCTCAATGCCGCCAGCCAGGTCCGGATCAGTTCCAGGCTTTGGGGCGAGCCGTATTTCACCTTGCAGAAGATCAGGGCGTCGGCCAGGCCGGTGACGCCCAGGCCGATGCGCCGCTTGGCGCGGGCTTCCTGCGCCTGGGCGTCCAGCGGAAAGCGCGACACGTCGATGGCATTGTCCATCATCCGGACCGCGGTGGCGGTAAGGCGTTCCAGTTCGGCGATGTCCAGCGCGGCTTCATCGGTGAAAGGATTCTTCACCAGCCTGGCGAGATTGATCGAACCCAGCAGGCAGGCGCCATAGGGCGGCAGGGGCTGCTCGCCACAGGGGTTGGTGGCGGCGATGGTTTCGCAATAGCCCAGATTATTCTGCTGGTTGATGCGGTCGATGAAGATCACGCCCGGCTCGGCATGGTCATAGGTCGCGCGCATGATGGTGTCCCACAGCGCGCGTGCCTTGACGGTGCGATAGACCTTGCCGCCGAATTGCAAATTCCACTCGGCATCGGCCTTCACCGCCGCCATGAAGGCGTCGCTGACCAGCACCGACAGGTTGAAATTGGAAAGCCGGCCCGGGGTGCGCTTGGCGGTGATGAAGTCTTCGATGTCGGGATGATCCACGGCCAAAGTCGCCATCATGGCGCCGCGGCGCGAGCCCGCGCTCATGATGGTGCGGCACATCGCGTCCCACACATCCATGAAGGACACCGGGCCCGACGCATCCGCGCCCACGCCCGCGACGCCCGCCCCCTTGGGCCGCAGGGTGGAAAAGTCATAGCCAATGCCGCCGCCCTGCTGCAGGGTCAGCGCCGCCTCGCGCAGGCTTGCGAAGATTCCGTCCATGGAATCCGGAATCGTCCCCATCACAAAGCAGTTGAACAGCGTGACGCTGCGCCCCGTTCCGGCGCCGGCCAGGATCCGCCCCGCAGGCAGGAATTTGTAGCCGGCAAGCGCGCGGGCAAAACCCAAGGCGCGCCCCAGGCGCTGGTCCGGCGCCTCGGCCTCAGCCAGCGCCAGCGCCACACGCGACCAGCTGTCGGCCACATCGCGGTCCACAGGCGTGCCGTTCGGCGCCTTCAGCCGGTATTTCATGTCCCAGATCTGGTGGGAAACCTCGCTCATCACGTCTGTACCAATCATATCCAGCTAGTGTGCCCTGCTCCGAAATTCGCCAGGAACCCGATATCGAGAGCATGCGAATTTCGGAAATCGACGGACACTAGCAACTTATTGATTTCTAGTGTCGTTTCGGTTTCGAAGTTCGCCAAGCGCCTGATATCGTTAACGTGCGAACGTCGAAACCACGACACTAGGGGGTTCCACCACCATGGCCTGGAACCCTGCCTAATATGGCCTTGCAGGGATAATATTCCAGCCCGGAGGGTCTCGTCTATTCCTTTGATTTATATAGATATTTCTTCGCCTTGCGGCGTTGGCGGTCAAGCTGCAGGCGATAGAGCGGGCCAAGCATCCGCAAGACGCCTTTTTCCCAGCGCGCGGCGTGCAACAGAGCGTAAATCGCAAGCAGTTTCTGGCGCAGGCCGGGGATGTCATGCGCCGCATCCAGATGCTCATTGACCAGGGTGGAAGGCGAGGCCGCCGACAGGAAGACGGGAATGCCTTGTGTCATCAGCCGCGCGACATAGTCCGCGAAACCGGCGCGGATGATGGCCGCTTCCCCGCCTGTGATGTCCAGATGGATACCATAAGGCGCGCCGCGCCAGGCCGCGGGCAGTTCGGCCGGCGCCTTGCGTATCACCAGCACGCCGCTCAGGTCCGGCCGCCAGTCGTCATCCAGTTCGCCAAACAGCCGCCAGCCGCAGAGGAATTGCTGGCAGACCTCGGGCCGCGCCGCATAGATGCCGCAGCCAGTACTGGTCAGGTGCCGGCAGGGCGTTTGTGCCTTCTTGTGCAATTCCGGCGCCTCTATCTTCAGCACCACGCAGCAGACGGTGCAGGGACCGCACGCCCGTTCGTCCAGCGCCGTCACGGGGCCAGCAGCCGGTTGGTCGCCGTCTCGATGCGCTCTTCCAGGAGCGCCATGAAGGCCGGACGCTTCATGCCGGGGGCAATCGGATCGAGAAATTCCAGCACAATGGTGCCAGGGCGCTTGAGGAAGCCGGTCCAGTGGACGCCGGAGTTGAGCGCCACCGGCACGCACGCCACCCCCAGGATTCCATAAAGCCCGGCCACGCCGGGCTTGTAGTCGGGGGCGGCGCCGGGCTTTTTGCGCGTGCCTTCCGGAAAGATCAGGATCGGACGGCCCTCGCCCAGCACGGCCTGGGCCGCATGGGACATCTTGCGCAACGCGCCGGCGCCGGCATTGCGGTCAATGGCGATGGCGGTCGCCTTCCACAGAAACCAGCCATAAAAGGGGATGTGAAGCAGCTCGCGCTTGAGCACGGTGGCGGGGCAATCGAGCGCCAGGTAAAGCGCCATCGTGTCCCACATGCTCATATGCTTGGAAGCCACCAGCACCGCGCCCCGGGGCGCGCGCCCGCGCATCTCCCAGTCGATGCCGGCAAAGACTCTCAGCCCCCAGAAAGTGAGGCGCGACCATAGCCGCGCCAGCCAGACGGTGGCCCCGCGCGGCAGGATCAGCACCGGCAGGAAGACGAGCGACAATATCGTGGTGGCGACAAGGAACCACGCCATGAACAGCGCCGAACGCAGCCACAAGATCATCGGGCCAGCCGTGTGGTCACCAGGCTGGCGAGATATTTCATATATTCGCGGTGCAGGAGCTGGATGGTGCGCGGATGCCGCCACCAGCCGCCCAAATCGACGCCGCTCTGGTCCACCGGATAGGCGATCAGGGTGACGTCGGGCAGCACGGTGGAAAATTCCTGCATGGCGCGCGGCATGTGATAGCGGCTGGTGACGATCACCAGGCTGTCGAAATGATTCTGGTGCGCCCAGTTGGCGGTTTCCGCGGCGTTGCCATGGGTGTCTTCGGCGGCATAGCCGATATCGGCGCAACAGGCGAAACGCGCGCCGCCGCCCGCCATCTTGCCCAGGGTCTCCTTGCTGGTCTCCTGGGCGACGCCGCTGATCAGAAGCCTTTTGCCCACGCCATTCTCGAACAGCGCCACCGCCGCATCCAGCCGCTCGCCGCCGCCGGTGAGCGCCACGATGCCGTCCGCCACGGGCAGGTTCTGCGGCGCGCTGGGCAGGTTGCTGACAAACAGCACAAAGCCGAGCCCATAGCCCAGCGCCGCCAGAAAAATCACCGTCAGGAAAAGGCGCAAAATACCAGGGCTCCATTGCGGGCCGCGAAGAATAGCAAAGCCGCGCGCGCCCTAGTAGATGGCCTTGACCACCGTCAGGACCGAGATGCGCGCCGTCGCCCAGGCGATCAGCGAGGTCGCGGCCGGCACCGCCAGGAGCCATGGAATCTCGTTCCATTGCAATGACAGCGGCGGCAGGAAGGGAACCGCTTCCACGCCAAAGGATTCGAGCCCGCCCGCCGCCAGAAAGAACATGCCCGCGAACAATGTGCCCAGGAGGGCGGCAAAGAGCGCGGAAACAAAATAGTGCCATTCCATGGCGCGGGCGATGAAGGCGGGGAGCGCCCCCATCTGGTGCAGCAGCGCCACCATTTCGTGATGGGCGTCCAGGCCCGCGCGGGTGGCGAACGACACCGCGGCGGCGGTGGCGCCGGCGATCAGCAGCAATATTCCGTAAGCGGAAAAACGCACGGCGTCCGCCAGACCGCGCAGCCGCGCGATCCAGCGGCGGTGATCGTCCACACTGGCATGGGGGGCGACCTGTTTCAGCCGCGCGGCAAGCCGGCCCACATCCACATCCTCGCCCGGGATGATGGTGGCATCGATCAGCCTGGGCAGGGGAATGCCCGATACCGCGCCGTCCTTGCCGATCCAGGGTTCGACCAGGGCGTTGATCTCCGCATCCGACAAGGGCGCGGCATGGGCGATGCCTTGTGTGGCGTTCAGCACCGACAGCGCGGCCTGGGTCTCGGCATCCAGGCGTGGGCGCGCATCGCCATTTTCCGGCGGCATCACCTGCACGGTGATGCGGTCGGAGAGCCCGCTCTGCCAGCCATGGGCGGCGCGGGTGGCGACCAGGGAGGCGCCCAGCGCCAGCGCCGCCAGGAAGGCCATCACCGCGATCACGAAATCCAGCGGGGCCGCACCCTTGTCGCGCGGCAGGATGAAATTCGCCCGTTCACCCATGAGAAAATCCGTTCATTTGGTCGGCCTCAATTCCACCAGCCGGCCTTCGATCAGCCGCATCTCGCGCGCCCTTGTCGCCTCGATCAGGGCGCGGTCATGGGTGGCGATCAGGACCGTGGTGCCCAGCCGGTTCAACTCGGCGATCAGCCGGATCAGGCGCGCGCCCATTTCCGGGTCGACATTGCCGGTAGGCTCGTCGGCGATCAAAAGATCGGGCCGGGCCACCACGGCGCGGGCGATGGCGATGCGCTGCTGCTCGCCGCCCGAAAGCGTGGCGGGCCTGGCCTGCATGCGGTCGCCCAGCCCCACCCAGGACAGGAGCTCGCGCACATCATGGGAAAAATCACCCACCTTCTTGCCCGCCAGCCTGAGCGGCAGGGCGACATTGTCGAAGGCGGACAGATGGTTGAGCAGCCGGAAATCCTGGAACACCACCCCGATGCGGCGGCGGATGGCCGGCAGGTCCTTGCGCCTGGCGGTGGCCAATTCGGTGCTGAACAAGGTTATCAAACCGCGCGATGGCGGCTCGGCGACGTAGATCAGCTTCAGCAGGGTGGTTTTTCCGGCGCCCGACAGGCCGGTCAGGAAGGTGAACGAGCCCGGCTCCAGCGAGAAACTGACATCGCGCAGCACCTCAGGCCCGGAGCCATAGCGCATGCCGACATTTTCGAAGCGAACCATGCTAGTGTCCCAATTCCGAAATTCGCATGATCTCTATATCGGGCTCCAAACGAATTTCGGAATTGGGACACTAGCAACTTATTGATTCCCCGGGGCCGTTTGGTTTCGAAGTTCGCCCGAAGCCCGATATCACGGCCGTCGCGAACTTCGAAACCACGGTCCCGGGGTGAAGATAACCGCGAGACAGCTTGCGGTCATGGCCCCCGGCCCGTATTTTTCGTATGTTTTTCAACAGGCCGGGCATGATTCTCTCCTGTTCCTCTTGCGGTACGCGTTACTCGGTGGACGGGTCGAAATTCCCCGCCGCCGGGCGCACGGTGCGTTGCGCCAAGTGCGGCAACAGCTGGCATCAGGCCGCCGAAGCCCCGTCCGAGGCGCCGCCCGAACCGGCGATGGCGTCCACCGCATCCGGACAGGAGGTTCGTCCGGCGCAGGAAGATGCGGGTGGATTGGATTCCTCTCCGGCGATTGGCGGCTCACCCGCCCGTATTTTCGCGCCCACGCCCCGGGCGGAGGAGCCACGCGCCCCGCTGGGGCCAACCCTGGCGGTGGTGGTGGGCTGGGCCGGCCTGATCGCGGTGGTGCTTCTGATCGCGGTGTCGGCGGTGCGCTACCGCCAGGACATTGCGGTGATCTGGCCGCAATCGGCCGGGGTCTATTCCAGCCTGGGGCTGCATGTGAACACCAGCGGCATCGATTTCCGCCAGGTGGATTACCGGCGCGAGAGCGAGGATGGCCAGGTGGTGCTGGCGGTCACCGGCGTGATCGTCAATGCCGGCTCGCGCCAGCTGCCGGTGCCGCAGACCGTGCGCGTCACCCTGAGCGACGCCAGCAATCACGAGCTCTATCACTGGACCTTCAAGCCCAATGTGACGGTGCTGGGCCCGGGCCAGTCGGTGCCCTTTGTCACCCGGCTGTCCAGCCCGCCCGCGGCCGCCCGTCACCTGGAAGTGCGCTTCGCCAAAGATGGATTCTAGAGCAAGCTTCGATGGCGCCTGACATTCTTTTCACCGCCGAACAGATCCAGGAACGGGTGCGCGCCATGGCGCGCCAGATCGCGTCGGCGCCGCTCAAGCCCGATATCTGCATGCCGGTGCTGGTGGGCGGCTTTGTCTTCGCCGCCGATCTCCTGCGCGCGCTTTCCTGGGAAGGCGTGGCCCTGGATGTGGAAATGATCTGGCTGCGGTCCTATGGCGACAAGCGTGTCGCCAGCGCCATTTCCATGATCGCGGGCCCGTCCGAACAGATCGCCGGGCGTCATGTGCTGGTGGTGGATGGCGTGCTGGATGCCGGCCGCACCGTCGCCAAGGCGGTGTCGCTGATCCATGCGGCGGGCGCGGCCAGCGTGCAGGTGGCGGTGATACTGGACAAGCAGCGCGCCGACGCCGTCGCCAAGGCCGATTTTGTCGGCTTCCGCATGGGCAATGATTTTGTCGTGGGCTATGGCATGGACGATGCCGGGCGCTATCGCGGGCTGCCTTATATCGGCAAGGTGCCGAATTAGCTTCAGCACAAAATGTCATGGCCCGCGAATGCGGGCCATCCAGATGACGCCGGTGCTCTGCTTTCAAAGCAATCTCAAACCCAACTGGATGGCCCACACTCCGGTGGGCCATGACAGTTGTTTTTGAGCGTCAAAACGCCTTCAGCAGCCGGTCCAGATAGTCGCGTTCCGCCTGCGGCCGGTTCATCTGCGCGGCCCGGCGGCGCAGCTCTTCCAGAATGGCGCGGGCGCGCGTCAGGTCGGCCTGGCCTGGAATCTTGATGCCGGTATTGCCCAGCGGCGAGCCGCTGCGGCCCAGCGGGTCTTCACGCTCGCCCGGAACCTTGCCGTTCTGGCCCTCTTCATCGGCCAGTTGCTGCGCGCCCTGGCGCAGGGCGTCCAGCGCCTGGTTCTGGGCGCTGCCGGCATTGCCCATGTCCTTGCGGCCCAGCGCCTGTCCGGCCTCGCCCATCGCCTTGCCCGCCTCGCGCATCTTTTCGGCCGATTTGCCGTCCATGCCCTTGAGCGAATCCTGCAACTCTTTTTCCAGGTCGTTCTGCTGCTTCTGCAATCCTTGCGCCCCGCCATCCTTGGGATCGGCCTGGCCCTGCTGCTGGCGGAAGGTCTTGTCCAAAAGGTTGCGCTGCTTGCCCATCAGCCCGCCGAATTTCTGGATGGCGTCGTTCAGCTTCTTGTTCTGCGGCGTCTGGGCGCCGCCGCCGGCGGCGTTCTGGCCGATGCGCATGTTCTCCAGCATGGACTGCAGCACCGCCATAAGCTTGGCCGCCGCCTCGCGGTCACCGGCCTGGGCAAGCTGCTGGATGGTCTTGAGCAGGGTGTTGAGGTCACCCTGGTCAAACGTCTTGGCATCGGGCGGCAGCGGCGCCTGGCTTTCGGGGGTGGGATTGGCCGCCAGCGCCTGCATGTAGCGCTGCATAGCTTCATTGTAGCGCTTGAGCAGCTCGTCGATCACTTCCTGCGGCGCGCCCGACGCCAGCGCGGCGGTGATCATCATCTGCAGCTTGCGCAATTCCTCGGCCGCCGACAGCAGGCCGCCGCGCTCCAGCTTCAATGCTGTCTGCCACAACAGGTCTTCGACACGGGAGATGTCGGCGTCCGTCCTGGCGTTCTTCACGCCATTGAAGGCGCTGCGCAGGGACAGGAAAACATCGTGCTTGTCGCTATAGAAGCGGTCGGGATCGATGGTGAGGGCGTCGAGCGTCAGCATCACGGTCTTACGGCCCGCCGCATCGGCGGTGGCCAGTTGCTGGCGCTGTTCGATCAGGGCGCGGGCCAGGGGATCGGTGAAGACGCGCGCCGGGATCCGGAAGGTGAAAGGCGCGCTCGTTCCCACCTGGCCGATGGCGTCGCGCGCTTCCAGGCGTCCTTCCACCACCAGCCCGGCATAAGGATGGCTGGTCAGATCGACATAGCTGGTCTGGTCCAGGCTGCGGGCCGAGGATTCCGGCAGCGGCAATTCCGCGATCAGCGGCTTGCCGTGACCGCCCCCGGAAGTTTTGAGTGACCTCAGCACCGCGCGCGCGCTGGTCACGCCATAATCGTCGCTGGCCTTGAAGGCGAATTTGGTCGCCTTCTGCTCGGTGGCGCTGGGCTTGGCGGTGAGGGAGATCACCGGCGGCACATCGGGCACGGCGCGGATGGTCCACTTGCCGACGGCCCTGCCGCCCACCTGCACGCGCACCCGCGCATCGGTGGAAAGGATCACATTGCTGGAATATTCCCCGTCCTCGCCGGCAAAGCGCTGGCCGCGTGCATTGTTGCCCGCCATCAGGCCGGGACGGCGCGGCGCGCCATGCACCCGCAGGTTCAGGACCGAGCCCTGCGGCACGCTGATGATGCTGTCGTCGCCGGGCCGCAGGCTGGTCAGCGGCATGCCGGTATAGGGCGGCGGATCGACCCAGGCGTCGATGGTGGCGGCAGCCCCCGCGCCGCTGTCGAAGGCGGAGATCAGCCGCGCCCCGGTATCCCCGCGCGCCAGCACAAGCCCCACCGCCAGCGCGATCAGCAGATACCAGCGCAGGCCCTGGCTGTCGCGTTCCGCCAGCCCGGTGCGGGGTGGCGCGATGCGGAACCGGCCGGGCAGGGGACGCGCCTGATGCAGCGCCCACAGCGCGCGCGAGAAAGGATCATCGCCCACCAGCACGTCATGGCGTTCGGAGATGGGACGGTGTTTGAGACCGCTGTCGCGCTCCAGCCGCCTTGCCGCGTCGATGCCGCGCGGCCAGGCAAAGTCGTCAAAGCCGTCGACCAGCGCCAACGCACTGGCGGTGATGGTGGCGGCCAGGCCTAGAGCCTGCAGCGGCCAGGGAATGAAGGTGAAGACGCCGGTCAGCGCCAGCGCCAGATAGAAGCCGGTGAAGCCCACCGCCGGCCATAGAAGCGGCAGAAGCTTTTCAATGGCCAGGACTGCGCGCGCCAGCGCCACCCTGGAGCGCAGCGGGTCAGTCTGCCAGCCAGTCTGGGATGCGGTCCTTGGCGATGAGATCGGCATAAGTCTCTCTGGGCCGCACAGTGCCCCATTGCTCGCCATGAACCAAGACTTCGGCCAGGCGCGGACGGGCATTGTAATCGCCCGCCATCACCGCGCCATAGGCGCCCGCCGACAGGATTACCACAAGATCGCCGCTTTTCAGTTCCGGCAAAGCCCGGCCCGAGGCGAAAAGATCGCTGGTTTCGCACACCGGCCCCACCACGTCATAGCGCGGGCGCGGGGAACCGGCCGCAGGTTCCCGAACGGCGAGAATCTCATGAAAGGCGTCATACATGGCCGGCCGGATCAGGTCGTTCATCCCGGCGTCAATGATCAGGAAGGTCTTGGCGTCGCCGCGCTTCACATAGATCACGCGGCTCACCAGCACGCCGGCATTGGCGGCGATCAGCCGGCCGGGCTCAAACGACAGCGTGCAGCCAAAATCCCTTGTCACCCGCGTCACCATCGCGCCATAGGCGGTGGGATCTGGTGGCGGGCTGTTGTCATGCTCATAGGGCACGCCCAGGCCGCCGCCCAGATCCAGGCGGGTGATGGCATGGCCGTCGGCGCGCAAAGCCCCGACCAGTTCGCCGATCCGCCTGAAAGCGGTTTCGAACGGCTCCAACTCGGTGATCTGGCTGCCGATATGCACATCGATGCCGACGATCTCGATGTTCTTCAGGGTCGCGGCATGGGCGTAAGCCTCGCGCGCATGGCGGAAGGGGATGCCGAACTTGGTCTCGGCCGTGCCGGTGGTGATCTTGGCATGGGTCCGGGCGTCCACATCGGGATTGATGCGCAGGGTGACGGGCGCACGCCTGTTCAGGCTGCGCGCCGCCGCATCCAGCGCCGCCAACTCCGGTTCGCTTTCGACATTGAACTGATAGATGCCCGCTTCCAGGCCGGCCTGCATTTCCGCAGGCGTCTTGCCCACGCCCGAAAAGACGATCTTGTCCGCCGCAATGCCGGCCGCCAGCGCCTTGGCCAGTTCGCCGCCCGACACCACGTCGGCGCCCGCGCCCAGCCTGGCCAGCGTCTTGAGCACCGCCAGATTGCCATTGGCCTTGACCGAGAAGGCGACCAGCGAGCCGGCCGGCAGGGCGCCCGAAAACACCTTGTAATGGCGCTCCAAGGTCGCGGTGGAATAGCAATAGAAAGGCGTGCCGACGGCGTCCGCCAGCCGGTCCAGGCTGACGGCTTCCGCGCACAGCACGCCGTCCCTGTATTGGAAATGATTCATCCGGCTTTGCCTAACGTCCGATCGGATACGGCGGCTTTGAAGGATCGGGCGTATCCTTGGGCGTGGTCTGGCCATTGGGTTTGACCAGATCGTTCTTCACCCCACAGGACGCGACCGTCAGTGCAAGCAGGATGATCGGAAGGAGTCTCCTCATTTCAGAACACTCCGCCAGTGATGCAGCTGTTCCTTCACCCGCGCCGGCGCGGTGCCGCCCAGGCTCATGCGCGAATTCACGCTGGCTTCCGGCGACAGAACCTTGAACACCTCCGCGGTGATGGCGGGCTCGACCGCCTGCATGTCGGCCAGCGGCAACTTGTCGAGCGTCACGCCTTTCTCCTCCGCCAGCTTCACGATGGAACCGGCGATGTGATGCGCCTCGCGGAACGGCTTCTTGAGGACATGCACCACCCAGTCCGCCAGGTCGGTCGCGGTAGGATAGCCCGGTTCGCAGGCCGCGCGCATCTTTTCCGGCTGGGCGGCGAGATCGGCGATCATCGCCGCCATCGCGGCCAGCGAAAGCTCCAGCGTGTCGGCGGCGTCGAACACCCGTTCCTTGTCTTCCTGCAGGTCGGTGCCATAGGTCAGGACCAGGCCCTTGACCACGGTGGCCAGGGCCACGAAATCGCCCAGCACCCGCCCCGCCTTGCCGCGGATCAGTTCGGCGGCGTCGGGATTGCGCTTCTGCGGCATGATGGAAGAGCCGGTGGTGAAAGCATCCGACAGCTTCACAAAGCCGAAAGCGGGCGTCGACCATTGCACCAGCTCGCCCGCCAGCCGCGACAGATGCACCGCTGAGATCGAACAGGCCGCCAGATATTCCAGCGCGAAGTCGCGCGCCGAAATCGCATCCATGGAATTGCGCATCGGCCGGGCGAAGCCCAGCGCAAGGCTGGTGGCGTCGCGGTCGATGGGAAACGAGGTGCCCGCCAGCGCGGCGGCGCCCAGCGGCGACTCGTTCAGCCGCTTCTTGGCATCTTCAAAGCGGCCGCGGTCGCGCCCGAACATCTCGACATAGGCCAGCATGTGATGGCCGAAGGTGACCGGCTGGGCGCTCTGCAGATGGGTGAACCCCGGCATCAGGGTCGCCGCGTGCGCGCGGGACCCTTCCAGGTCCTGGGCGGCCAGACGGCGGTCGAAGCCGATGGAGAC
>DATAWO010000125.1:0-18103 GCA_036267165.1 Rhizomicrobium sp.
CGGCCTGGGCGCTGGTCGAACCGGTGCTGGAAGGCTGGGCCGCCACCACGCCGCGCCACTTCCCCAACTATGCCGCCGGCAGCGAAGGCCCCAGTGCCGCCAATGATCTTCTGGCCCGTGATGGCCGCTCCTGGAGGCGCATCAATTGAGCGATGACTTGAAGCGGGGGATCGCCGGCACCATGGAAGTGGTGCGCGATGCCGGGGCGCTCGCCGCGCGCGCCGCCGAGATCATCGCCGGGAAACTCGAAGTCGCGCGCTATCCCTTCCGGCTGCTGCTGTCGGGGGGCTCGACCCCGCGCGCCACCTATCAGCTTCTGGCCTGCAAGGATCTGGACTGGGACTGTGCCGAGCTGTTCTTCGGCGACGAACGCTTTGTGCCACCGGACAGTCCCGATTCCAACTACCACATGGTGCGCGAGACCCTGCTGGCCACCGGCATGGTCAATCCCCGCAAGCTGCTGGTCATTCCCACTGACGGCTCGCCGCAAAGCGCCGCCGACCGCTATGACGAGATCCTGCGCCAGCAATATGGCGCGAGCACGCTCGAAGCCGGTGTGCCGCTGTTTCATCTCACTCTTTTGGGGTTGGGCGATGACGGCCATACCGCTTCTCTGCTGCCAGGCCAGCCTGTTCTGAAGGAACGCGAACGCTGGGTGGCCGCGGTGCCGCAGGGCCGTTCGGAGCCGCGCATCACCGTCACCTATCCGGCGCTGGAAGCCAGCGAACTGATCCTTTTTCTGGTTTCAGGAGCGGACAAGCGCGATGCCCTGGCCCAGGCGCGCGCGGGCGCGTTGCCCGCCGGCGGGATCAAACCGCGCGGTGACGTATTATGGCTTGTGGACCGGGCGGCTGCGGGGGAGGACGACGAAGGCTACGGATTCTAGAGGGCCATGACCGCACGCATTGAAGACTATGCCATGATCGGGGATTGCCGCACCGCGGCGATCGTGGGCCGCGATGGCTCGATAGACTGGTTCTGCGTGCCCCGCTTTGATTCCGAGGCGGTTTTTGCCGCCCTGCTGGGTACCAAGGACAATGGCCGCTGGCTGATCGAGCCGGTGGCCCGGAAATTCACCAGCCGCCGCCAGTATCACGGCGAGAGCCTGATCCTGGAAACCATTTTCACCACACCCACCGGCAAGGCGCGGGTGACCGACTTCATGCCGCCCGGCACGCCGGAAAGCTGCATCGTGCGCATCGTCGAGGCGCTGGAAGGCCATATCGACATGCGCACCGAACTGGCGATCCGCTTCGATTATGGCGTGACCATCCCCTGGGTGTCGCGGCGTGACACCCGCACCATGGTGGCGGTGGCGGGACCGCATCTTCTCACCTTCCGCACCCGCGCCGAGGTCCGCGGCGAGAACATGTATTCGGTGGCCGACTTCACGGTGAAGAAGGGCACGAGCTATGCCTTTGTGCTGGCCTATGGCCAATCCTTCGGGACCCTGCCCCAGTCGATCGATTCCTTCATCGCGCTGGAGGAAACCGAGCGCTACTGGCGGCGCTGGTCCGCGATCTGCAAGGCGAAGGGCAAGTGGCGCAATGCCATCATGCGTTCCCTGCTCACGCTGAAGGGGCTTTCCTATGCGCCCACCGGCGGTATCGTGGCGGCCGTGACGACGTCGCTGCCGGAAAAGATCGGCAGTACCCGCAATTGGGACTATCGCTATTGCTGGCTGAGGGATGCCACCTTCACGCTGCTGGCCTTCCTCAATGCCGGCTATACCGAGGAAGCCCAGGTCTGGCAGGAATGGTTGATGCGGGTGATCGCGGGCGCGCCCGACCAGATCCAGACCATGTACAAGGTGCTGGGCGAGAAGCGGCTGCCCGAGATCGAGCTGCCGCTGTTGCCGGGTTATGAGAATTCACGCCCCGTGCGCATCGGCAATGCCGCGCACACCCAGCTGCAGCTGGATATCTATGGCGAGCTGGCCGATGTGAGGGCGCAGGGACGCGCCGGCGGCCTGCCGGACATATCGCGCGGCACGGAATTGCGCGCCGTCATCATGGGGCATCTGGAAAAGAGCTGGTACCAAGCGGACGAAGGCATCTGGGAAATCCGCGGCGCACCGCAGCACTTTGTCTATTCCAAGGTGATGACCTGGGTGGCGTTCGACCGGGCCTCGCGCGCCCCCGATTCCACGCCGCAGCAGAAGGCGCACTGGAAGAAGGTGGCGCGCCGCATTCATGACGATATCTGCCGCAAAGGGGTGGACCCCAAGCAGGACTGCTTTGTGCAGTATTATGGCTCAGACCAGATGGATGCGAGCCTGCTGCTTCTGCCGCTGGTGGGCTTTCTGCCGGCTTCCGATCCCCGCATCAAAAAGACGGTGCGCCAGATCGAGAAGCGGCTGATCGTCAAGGGCCTGGTCCGGCGATATGAGACCGGCACCGGCGTGGATGGATTGCCGCCGGGCGAGGGCGCGTTCCTGGCCTGCAGTTTCTGGCTGGCCGACAATTACACGCTGATGGGACGGCGCAAGGAGGCGCTGCGGCTGTTCAACCGGCTGCGGCGGCTCGCCAATGACGTGGGTCTCTACGCCGAGGAATATGATCCGGAAGCCCGGCGCATGCTGGGCAATTTCCCCCAGGCATTTTCCCATGTCGCCTTGATCAACACGGCGTTGAACCTGATGATGACCGAAAAGAACTCAAAGAGGACCCGTCCCCATGGCCGCCGTCGTTAAACGCATTCTCTGCATCGATGTGGGCGGCACGGGCCTGAAGGCGGCGGTGATTTCGCCATCCGGAAAATACCTGGTCAAGCGTCACCGGATCAAAACCCCCAAGCACCGCAAGCCGCGCCAGATCGTCAAGGTTCTGACCGAACTGGCGGCGCCGATGGGCGGCTTTGACCATGTCACCATCGGCTTTCCCGGGGTGGTGAAAGACGGCCGGGTGATCAGTGCGCCGCATTTCGGCACCAAGGACTGGAAGGGCTTTGATCTGGCCGGCGCCATGCGCAAGAAATTGGGAAGGCCGGTCAAGCTGCTCAACGACGCCGACGTGCAGGGTCTTGCGGTGATCCGGGGCAAGGGACTGGAGCTTGTCTGCACCCTGGGCACCGGCTTCGGCACCGCCTGGTTTCGCGACGGCGAATTGATGCCGCACATGGATCTGGCGCATCTGGTGGTGCGCAAGAAGGATGACTTCGACATCTATGTGGGCGACGGGACGCGCCGCAAGATCGGCAATCAGCAATGGAACCGGCGCATCAAGAAGCTGATCGGCGTGCTCCAGACGGTGTTTGCCTATGACCGGCTCTATCTGGGCGGCGGCAACAGCCGTTGCGTCAAGTTCAGGCCGCGCAATGTGACCATCGTCTCCAACGATGCCGGGATGGAAGGCGGCGCCTTCGCCTGGAAAAAGGGGACGACAGGGACAAAGCGCGGTTAAATTTCAGCTGCACCGGCATATTACGCGGCGTTCCAACGCGCCAATTGCAATCAGCACGGCGAGAGTGCCCGAAGCGCCGATCTCAGCTGTGCATAAGGAACCCATTGCGCGATCTGCGCGTTTCGATCCCATTGGATCGAAGCCCATTTGTCTTTTCCATTTTGGAATATGGGGCAGAGCGACGGAAAGCCTTGGATGATGCCGCCTGTCAATGGGAACACGGCTCTTTTTCTGGATATTGATGGAACTTTGCTGGATCTGGCGCGCACGCCCGACCGGGTGAAGGTGCCGCACGATCTGCTCAGGGCGCTGGAACGGCTGTCGCGGGAATTGTCCGGCGCCTTCGCCTTTGTCAGCGGCCGTTCGCTGGAAAGCATCGACAAGCTGTTTTCGCCGTTCCGACCGGCCGCCATCGGCGCCCATGGCGGCGAGATCCGAGGCGCAGATGGCGTGGTGGCGCGCAAGCCCGCGCTGCCCGATTCGGTGCGCGCGGTTTTCACCGGATTGGCCAAGAATATTCCGGGCCTGTTGCTGGAAGACAAGAAATGCGCCCTGGCGCTGCACTATCGGCTGGCGCCCGAAGCCCGCCCCGTCCTCACCTCGGCGATGGAAAAGCATGCAAAATTGTTTGAGAGCGAGAAAATAAACATTCTACACGGCAAGGCGGTGATCGAGGCCAGACCCCTGGGTGTGGACAAGGGCACGGCGGTCGCGGCACTGGCCAGACAGAAACCGTTCGCCGGCCGCGCCATCCTGTTTGGCGGCGATGATGCCACCGATCTGGATGTCTTTCGCATCCTGCCCGGCCTGGGCGGACGCGGCTTTTCCGTGGGCCGGCACTTTCCCGGCGCCGAGCATGTCTTTGAATCGCCCCGCGCCGTGCGCCAATGGCTGAGCCGGACCGCCGAGACGGGTGTGCGATGAGGGCTCTCCCATGACCGGTCCGCTGGACCTCGCCGTGGTCGGCAATGGGCGCATCGCGGCCCTGGTGGACAAGCGCGGCCAGCTTGTCTGGTGGTGCTTTCCCCGTTTCGACAGCGATCCGGTCTTTTGCCGCCTGGTCGCGGGCGATGAGGAAAAGGGCTTCTGCGACGTGCTGCTGGACCGGCAGGTCGAGGCCCGGTCCCAATACCAGCGCAACACGGCCTGCGTGGTCACGCTTCTCACCTCCGATGACGGCGCCCAGATCCGCATCACCGATTTCGCCCCGCGCCTGCGCAATTTCGACCGGCTGCTGCGTCCGCCGCAGCTGATGCGTATCATCGAGCCGGTTGCGGGCCTGCCGCGCATCGCCATCCGGGTGCGGCCCACCCAGTTCTACGGCAATCCGGTCAAGCGCCAGGTGGCGGGGTCCAGCCACATCACCTATGGCGAACCGCCGCTGGTGCGGTTGACCAGCGATGCGCCGCTTTCCTATATCCAGAAGGAGACGGCCTTTGTGCTGACACGGCCGCTGCATCTGGTGTTCGGGCCCGATGAACCTTTCATGGGCGATATCTCCTCGACGGTGCGCGATTTCCATGAGCGCACCTGCGGCTATTGGCGGGAATGGGTGCGCCGGCTTTCCATCGCCTATGAATGGCAGGAGGCCAGCATCCGCGCCGCCATCACCCTGAAGCTCACCAGTTTCGAGGAGACCGGCGGCATCGTCGCCGCGCTGACCACCTCCCTGCCGGAGGCGCCGCATTCGGGCCGCAACTGGGACTATCGTTATTGCTGGCTCAGGGACGCCTATTTCGTGGTCAAGGCGCTGAACGCCATCGGCGCCACCCGCGCCATGGAGCAGTATATCGCCTATATCCTTTCCATCGCCGGCAATGCCGACACGCTGGCGCCCTGTTACGGCATCGTGCCCAGCGATGATCTCACCGAATGGATCGCGCCCGACCTCAAGGGCTTTGAAGGCCATGGCCCGGTGCGCATCGGCAACGCGGCGGTGAACCAGGTGCAGCATGACGCCTATGGCAGCGTGATCCTGGCCGCGACTCCGATGTTCTTCGACAAGCGCCTGCCGGTGCCGGGCGATGAAAGCCTGTTCCGGCTGCTGGAGAGGCTGGCGCAGAAATGCGTCGAGCTTGCGCTGGAGCCGGACGCGGGCATCTGGGAATTCCGGGGACGCAAACGCATCCACACCCATTCCGGCGCGATGTGCTGGGCCGGCATCAGCCGCACCGCGGCCATCGCGGCGCGGCTGGGGCTGGAAGAACGCGCGCGGCATTGGCAGGCGCTCAGCGATGGGATCGGTGAAGCCCTGCTCAAGCGGGTGTGGAATGAAAAACGCCAGGCTTTCACCGCGGCCGAAGGCATCGACGACATGGACGCCAGCGTCCTGCTCCTGCCGGAGCTGGGATTGATCGATGCCCATGATCCCCGTTTCGCCTCCACCGTCGCGGCGATCGAAAAGGATCTGGTGCGCGGCCGCCATGTCATGCGCTATGCCGCGGAAGACGATTTCGGCCTGCCGGAGACGGAGTTCCTGGTCTGCCGCTTCTGGCTGGTGGACGCGCTGGCGGCGCTGGGCCGGCGCGAGGAGGCGCGCGAGCGTTACCAGGACGCGCTGGACCTGCGCAATTGCTATGGCCTTTTGGCCGAGGATATTCATCCCCAGACCGGGGCGCTGTGGGGCAATTTCCCCCAGACCTATTCCATGGCGGGCGTAATTCTTTCCGCCATGCGGCTCAGTCAAAGCTGGGAGGACCGCTATTGGCGCGCATCTTCCTGATCTCTAACCGGGTCGCGATCCCCAGAGCCGGAAACCATCCGGGCGGGCTGGAAGTGGCGCTCAAGGCCACGCTCCACAAGCACACCTGCGTCTGGCTGGGTTGGAGCGGCGATGTCAATGAACATCCCCAAACCCGCACCATCACGCGGGGCAAGAACAGTTATGTCGTCACCGACCTCAAGCCGGAGGATTTCGACGAATATTACAATGGCTTCGCCAACCGGGTGCTGTGGCCGATCTTTCACTACCGGCTGGATCTGGCGGAATTTTCCCGCCGCGACCTTTCGGGTTATCTCAGGGTCAATGACCATTTCGCCGGCGAACTCGCCAAGGTGCTCCAGCCCGACGACATCGTCTGGGTGCATGACTATCACCTGATCCCGCTCGCCAAGGCGCTGCGCGCGCGCGGCCTGGACAACCGGATCGGCTTTTTTCTGCATATCCCGCTGCCGCCGCCGGAAATCCTCACCGCCATGCCCAATCACGAGACCCTGATCCCCTCGCTGGGCGATTATGACCTTGTGGGATTCCAGACCGACGGCGATGCCGCCAATTTCGCCCGTTACCTGGCCAGGGAACTGGGCACGCCCTCGCACATCTCGCTCAGGCTGGGCACGGGCGACCGGGCCATGCGCATCGGCACCTTTCCGGTGGGCATCGAGACGCGCAACTTCACCCGGCTGGCGCGGCGCGCGGTCAAGACCACATTCGTCCAGCGGGTGGCGCATTCCATTCCCGGCGTGCTGATGATCGGGGTGGACCGGCTCGATTATTCCAAGGGCATCACGCCGAGGCTGGAAGCCTATGAACGCTTCCTGGCGGCGCATCCGCAATGGCGCGGCAAGATCACCTATCTGCAGATCACACCCAAGAGCCGCAGCCAGATCAAGGAATATGCGGAGATGGAGGCGGCGGTGAACAGCGCCGCCGGCCGCATCAACGGCACCTATAGCGAGGCGAACTGGTCGCCGGTGCGCTATGTCAACCGCCCCTATAGCCGCACGGCGCTGGCCGGCATGTATCGCGCGGCCCGCGTCGGGCTGGTGACGCCGATGCGCGACGGCATGAATCTGGTGGCCAAGGAATATGTCGCCGCCCAGGATCCGGATGATCCCGGCGTGCTGATCCTGTCGCGCTTTGCGGGCGCGGCGGATGAGTTTCGTGAGGCGTTGCTGGTCAACCCTTATGACCCCGACGCGGTGGCGGTCGCTATTGCGCGGGCCGTGGCGATGCCTTTGGCCGAGCGCAAGGCGCGCCATCGCGAGCTTTATGCCGCGCTGTTGCGCAGCGATATTTCCAAATGGGGCGACAAGTTCCTCAAGGCCCTGGGACCGCAGGACCGAAAGCATGAGGAAGCGCTGCGCAGCTTCGTGGCGGGATCCGTCAAAGCAGGGGCTGCAACTGGCCCAGCGCACCCGCCAGCAACACGACGATGACGCCGATGGCGAGCTCGCGGACGGTGTTGCGGGCGATAATGCCTTGCGCGCTTCGCGGCAACCATTTGAAGCGGTTGGCCGCGGCCAGCCACAGCATCACCGCCACCAGCGCCAGCTTGGCGCCCAGCACGGCCAGATAGACCAGCGATGGGCTGCCCTGGCCGCCCAGCAGGATTGAGGCCGCGTCGATCAGCCCGGTCATGACCAGAAGCAGCACCGCGATCAGCGCCCCGTCCGAGAACAGTGACAGTGCCAGCACCAGATTGGGTTCTCTGCGGCGGAACAGGGCGGCCAGGACCACCAGGCCGCCGATCCAGAAGCCGGCCGTCAACAGATGCGTGGCGTCCAGGATGGTGCCGATGGCGGTGAAGCCGGCCGGGCTGGCAAGCGCTGCATGGCTGGTGGCGGCGGGCAATGCCAGCGCGACCGCCGCCAGAGCCGCCATCAGCTTGCCGCTGCGCCAGAACAGCAGCAGCAGCGCCATGCCCAGAAGCGCGGCCAGCCGTGCCAGGAAAAGCTGCCCGAACAACGTGGCGGTGACGGTCTCGACCAGGACCGGGCCAGTCATCGCGCCTGCCATCTGCGCCGCCGCCAGCCCCAGCCACAGGCAGGCCGCCAGCAGCGCCAGCAGCAGCGCGCCCCAGCGCAAGGACCAATCCCGCAGCGGCGCGATAATCGGAAGCCTGGCGCGCAACAGCACACCGAAGGCGGCCTCGCCGAACAGAAGCATGGTCGCGGCAAAATAGACGCCGCGGGCGAGCGCCAGGATCACGGGATGACCGTAAAACCGAAGCTGCCGGTCAGGCGATGGGTGTCCTGGCCCACGCTCTGCCATGTCACCTTGTAGGCGCCCGGTTTGAGCGTGAGCGGCAGGAGGGTGATGGTGTCGCCGCCCACCGATCTGGAGACCGGCACGGTCTTTCCGGCGGAATCGATCAGGCTGGCGGAGCTGAAAGCGGGCTCCAGACTTTCCGAAAAATGCAGTTTGATCTGCCCCGGCGGTTTGACCTTGGCATTGGCCGCGGGATCGGAGCTGACCAGCCTGGCATGGGCGAAAGCAGGTGTCGTCAGCAGCAGCCCTAGCAAAATAACTTTTTTCATCAAGCCTCCAGTTTCAGCGCCGTCACCGCCAATGCGATCCAGCCGGCGATGAATGCCGCGCCGCCGAACGGGATCATGAACGCAAAGCCGTGGGCGCCGGTCAGCGCCAGAAGATAAAGCCCGCCGCTGAACAGGACGATGCCCGCCAGAAACAGGCCGGCCGAGACGCTGGCGCAAAGCACCGGCTTGCCGCGGGCAGCCAGGGCGGCAAGGCCTATGGCGAGGGCGTGTGAGAGCTGGTAGCTCGCCCCCAGCCGGATATCGGCTTCAGCACCGGCGGCGAGATCGCGGGCATGGGCGGCCAGGGCGCCCGCGATCACCGCAAGGGCGCCGTTTATCGCGGCGATGAACAGCCATTTTTTCACAGGCCTTTTATAGACAGGGTGCTCGCGCTTTGCGAGGTTGGCCGGCATGGAGAAGGCGTCATGCCCGAATTCGTGACCGCGCCGGACGGCACGGCCCTGGCCTTCGAACGGCATGGCGAGGGTCCGGCAATCGTGCTGGTGCATGGCTTTGGTTCCAGCCGGATGCAGAACTGGAAATCCACCGGCTGGTATGGTGGCCTGACCGAGGCGGGCTTTTCCATTGTGGCGATGGACTGCCGCGGCCATGGCGACAGCGGCAAGCCGCATGACCCGGCCGCTTACGGCCATGACCGCATGGCCGGTGACGTCACGGTGGTGATGGATGCCTGCGGCCTCGCCCGCGCCCTGATCCTGGGGTATTCCATGGGTGGCTTCATCGGCCTGCGCCTTCTGGCGGCGCACCCCGATCGCGTGATCAGGCTGGCCATTGCGGGGGTGGGCGCGAACTATCTGAAGGATGGCATCACCTCGCCCGCGGCGCGCTCCGCGCTGGCGGATGCGCTGCTGGTGGCGGACAAGGACAGCATCACCGATCCGCGCGCCAGGATGTTTCGTGCTTTCGCCGATCAGCCCGGCAAGGACCGTCTCGCGCTGGCGGCCTGCATGCGCGCGATGTCACCGCATCTTCCGATTGAAACTCTGTCGCGTTTGCAGGCCCCCATTCTGGTGGTGGATGGCAGCGAAGACGAAACTGCCGGCCGCGCCGAGCCCCTGGCGCAAACATTTCTGAATGGCCGCGCCGTTACGATTCAAGGACTTGATCACATGTCGGCGGTGGGCGACAGGCGCACGCGCCAGGCCGTGATCGACTTCTTCCGCTAGCGGAACCTATCCCTTCGTACCGTCGTTTCCTATGCGCCCGCCACATGGCGTGCTGCCGCATTTTCGCCGCGGTCCGGTAATTAGTCAGTGTACTGAGTATAGATTTTGCAGGGGCGTTGGAAGGGAGAATCCAATGCGTGATTTTAAAGGACCGGTACGGTTTGGTACTGAAAAAGTCATAGGTTTTCCGCGACTTATCGCTATTTTCGAAATCACCCCTTTGGCCGGATCATCCGTGGACGGTGGGGTGGAGCCGGGGGCGCCGCTGCGCATTTGTGGACTGACAAGATGTTAGAAGCGCATGCACGCGCCGGAATCCGCAATCGGCTTCTGCACAAGATTAGTCTTCCGGACTGGGACCTGATCGGCCCGCATCTGGAGACGGTGACGCTCAAGGATCGTCAGGTCATCGAGGTTCCAACCAAGCCGATCACGCATGCCTATTTCCTGGAGATCGGCGTCGCCTCGGTGGTGGCGGTGGACGCGGAAGATCACCGCATCGAAGTGGGCGTGATCGGGTATGAGGGCCTCACCGGCGTGCCGCTGATCATGGGCGACACCAGGGCCCAGCATTCCACCTATATGCAGATCGGCGGCAGCGGGCATCGCATCGGCGCCGAGGCGCTGTGCTCGGCGATCGCAAAAAGCGACAGCCTGCGCGGCCTGATGCTGAAATCGGCGCAAGGGTTCATGATCCAGACGGCGCACACCGCGCTCGCCAATGGCCGCGCCAAGCTGGAGCAGCGCCTGGCGCGCTGGCTGTTGATGGCGCACGACCGCATGACCACGGACGCGGTGCCGCTGACCCATGAGTTTCTGGCGGTGATGCTGGGGGTGCGTCGCGCCGGCGTCACCGTGGCGATCCATGGCTTTGAGCGCCGCGGGCTGGTGACCACCCGGCGCGGCCAGCTTACCCTGGTCAACCGCGCGGGCATCGAGCAGATCGCCGGCAGTTTCTATGGCACACCGGAAGCCGAGCTGAAGCGTCTTTTGGCCGACAAATAAGACTCGCTTTTTTCGCCGCGGACATGATTTGTTCCGGCCATGCTGCCCCCCAAATTCAATGACTGGTTCGCGTCCCGCGGCTGGCAGCCGCGCGCCCATCAGCTGGCGCTGGTGGCGCATGCAAGGAAGGGCGAAAGCGTACTGCTGGTGGCGCCCACCGGCGGCGGCAAGACTCTGGCCGGTTTTCTGCCCACGCTGATCGATCTGGCGGATTTTTCCAATTTGGCCGCCGCGCGGCTGGGACGCGGGCGCGTCCGCAAACGCGGCCTGCACACGCTCTACATCTCGCCCCTGAAGGCGCTGGCGGTGGACGTGGCGCGCAATCTGGAGGCGCCCATCCGCGAGATGGAGCTGGTGGTGACGGTGGAAACCCGCACCGGTGACACCTCCGCCGCGCGGCGTCAGCGCCAGCGCTATAGCCCGCCCGACATTCTGCTCACCACGCCGGAGCAGTTGTCGCTGCTTCTGGCCCATCCGCGCAGTGCTCAGATGTTCGAAAGCCTGCGCACCGTGGTGCTGGATGAACTGCACGCGCTCTACAATTCCAAGCGCGGCGACCTTCTGGCGCTGGGTCTGGCGCGGCTGCAAACGCTTGCGCCCGCGCACCGCCGTGTCGGCCTGTCAGCCACGGTGAAAGACCCCGCACCGCTGCAGCGCTTCCTGGTGCCCCAGCCCTTGCCCGGCGACCGCGGCGTTCGCGAGAGCGAGAGCCGTCAAGAAAATATGTCCGAAATCGTGATCGCCCAGGGCGGCGCCAAACCGCGGATCGAGATCAGCACCTCCGATTCCCATGTGCCCTGGTCCGGTCATCTGGCGCGCCATGCCATGGCCGATGTGATGGCGGCGATCCAGGACTCGAAAACCGCACTGGTCTTTGTCAACACCCGCAGCCAGGCCGAACGCACCTTCCAGGAATTATGGGCGATCAATGACGCCAACCTGCCTATTGCCCTCCATCACGGCAGCCTGGCGCTGGAGCAGCGCCGCAAGGTGGAAGCCGCCATGGCCGGAGGCTCGCTGCGCGCCGTGGTCTGCACCTCGACGCTCGACCTGGGCATCGACTGGGGGGCGGTGGACAAGGTGATCTGCATCGGTGCGCCCAAGGGCGCCGCCCGCCTGGTGCAGCGCATCGGCCGCGCCAATCACCGGCTGGACGAGCCCAGCGCCGCCTTGCTGGTTCCGGCCAACCGTTTCGAGGTGCTGGAATGCACCGCCGCGCGCGACGCCGTGCTGGCGGGCGAACTGGATGGCGAACGCCTGAAGGCCGGTTCGCTGGACGTGCTCGCCCAGCATGTGCTGGGCACGGCCTGTGCCGCGCCGTTTGATGCAAATGCGCTGTTTGCGGAAGTACACGCCGCATCGTCTTACGCCCACATCACCCGCAAAGACTTCGATGCGGTGGTGGATTTCGTCGCCACCGGCGGCTACGCGCTGCGCGCTTACGACCGCTATGCACGGCTGCGCAAGACCGAAGATGGGCGCTTGCGCCTGGCGCATCCCCGGCTGGCCCAGGAATACCGCCTCAACGCCGGGGTGATCGTGGAAGACCCGATGGTGGAGATCCGGCTGCAGAGCAAAGGCCGGCCGGCGGGCGCGGGCGGCCGCAAGCTGGGCGAGCTCGAGGAATATTTCGTCGAACAGCTTTCGCCCGGCGACACCTTCGTCTTCGCCGGCAATGTGCTGCGCTTCGAAGGCCTGCGCGAAACCGGCGCCTTTGTCACCAAGGCAAAAGATCCACAAGCGGAAATCCCCAGCTACAATGGCGGCAAGTTTCCGCTTTCCACTTTCCTGGCCCAGCGGGTGCGCGAGATGGTCAGCGCGCCCGGCGACTGGCACAAGCTGCCCGAGCCGGTTCAGGAATGGCTCAAGATCCAGGAATGGCGCAGTGTCATTCCTGCGCCGGGGCAATTGCTGGTCGAGACTTTCCCGCGCGCCAGCCGCCATTATCTTGTCTGCTATCCCTTTGAGGGACGGCTGGCGCACCAGACGCTGGGGATGCTGCTCACCCGCCGCCTGGAACGGGCGCGCCTGCACCCGATCGGCTTCATCGCCAATGAATATGCGCTGGCGATCTGGGCGGCGAAGGACATGGGCGGTGTGGATATGGACGCGCTGTTCGACCAGGACATGCTGGGCGACGACCTGGATTCCTGGCTGGCGGATTCCAATCTTTACAAGCGCACCTTCCGCAACTGCGCCATCATCGCCGGGCTGATCCAGCGCCGGTTCCCCGGAAAGGAGAAAACCGGACGGCAGGTGACCTTTTCTTCAGATCTTATTTACGATGTTTTGAGGAGCCATGAGCCCGACCACATACTCTTGCGCGCTACCTATCAGGACGCAGGAACCGGGCTTCTGGACATTGCCCGGCTGGGTGACATGCTGGCGCGGGTCAAGAAGCGGATCGTGACAAGGCGGCTGGAGCGGGTATCGCCCCTGGCGGTGCCGGCGCTGCTGGAGATTTCCCGCGAAATGGTTGCGGGCGCGGTGGACGAGGCTATTCTGCGCGAGAATGAAGACGCGCTGATACGGGATGCGATGCGTGTTGACTGATTCCACCACCGGCGCCAAAGCCGGCGATATCCTGATCAGCGTGAATGGCGAGACCCTGCTGCTGGACGCCTGCGGCGCGGCCTTCGCCAAGGCCCATTCCACCCTGGTCTTCGCGGACCTGCATTTTGAAAAAGGCAGCGCCTATGCGCGCAGCCGCCAGTTCCTGCCGCCCTATGACACCGCCGACACCCTGTTGCGCATGACGCACGCCATCGCCCGTCACAAGCCGGCGCGGGTGATCGCCCTGGGTGATTCCTTTCATGACGGCGGCGCGGCCGGCCGGCTGGGACAGGAAGAACGCGGCCAGATCGAATTCCTCACCCGGCAGGCGCACTTCACCTGGATCGCGGGCAATCACGACCCCGATCCGCCGGCGTGGCTGGGCGGCGAGGTCGCCGCCAGCATCCGGCTGGGCGGCCTGACCTTCCGCCATGCGCCGCTTTCCACCTTCGAGCCGGGCGAGGTGGCGGGGCATCTGCATCCCTGCGCCAGTGTTTCCAAATGGGGCCGCAGCGTGCGCCGGCGCTGTTTCGTCTCCGACGGCTTGCGGCTGATCCTGCCATCCTTTGGCGCCTATACCGGCGGGTTGGATGTGGGTGATGCGGCCATTGCCGGGCTGTTCGCCGGTCCCTTCCATGCCTACATGCTGGGGCATGCCCGCGTCTACGCCATTGCCCGGCGCGTCGCCGTCTGAGCGTCAGGTCGGACGCTGGAACAGAACCGATGAAATCCAGCCCAGCAACATGGCCATCAGCACACAGGCCAGGCCGTAGATGAAGGGTGCATCGTGCGCGGCATTGAACAGCCGCCGCTCCAGCCCGCTTGCGTCCACGAACAGCGGCGTGGACTGGGCGCTGACCAACTGGCCGCCCCGGAACAAATAGACCTCGACATTGTACTGGCCGCGCGCCACGCCCGCCGGCACCGGCACCCGGGTCGAGAACAGGCTTTCGCTGTAGAAGTCGATGCTGCCCGGGCTTTCGGTGTAAAGGTGTGACTTCTGCAGATGGCGGATCACCGCCTGGCGGAAGGGCTCCGGATCGTGATGGCTGCCGATGACGGCGGGCTTGAGCTGCTGCAGCCCGATTTCGTAGCGGGCCAGCGTGTCGTGCGAGGCGATGCGCGACACCGGCTGGGTCGAGGCCAGATAATAATAGGCCGGCAGGCCTTCGAAATGCGCCGCGTCGCGGTTGACCCACACCCCCAGGATCCGGTCGCGGCGGCGCACGGTCATGGGCTCGTCGGGACCGCGCACCACCACCACGACGTCGCGGCCTTGGGCGTTCTGCGCCCGCTCGATGGCCCCGAACACCACGATCTGGGTACCGGTATAGTTGGAGGTGATCTGGATGATGTCCTGGCTGATGCCCGAAACCAGGTCCTCGGCATGCGCCGGCAGCGAGATCAGCATCAGCAGGGCCAGAAGCGCCCGTCTCATGGCGCTTCCAGCGACAGGGAATAGACGTCGGCGGGCCGCGCCACCAGTTGCCAGGCTAGGCCCGCTCCCACCGCCAGCACCACCAGCGCCAGAAGCAGGCGCAGCTGCTCGCCGCGCAAGCGCGCCCCGGCGCGCACGCCCAGCTGCGCGCCCACCACGCCGCCCACCACCAGAAGGCCGGCCAGGATGATGTCCACGGCATAATTGCTGGTGGCCTGCAGCAGGGTGGTGATGGCGGTGACCGCGATGATCTGCACCAGCGAAGTGCCCATCACCACATTGGTGGGCATGCGCAGGATGTAGATCATGGCGGGCACGATGATGAAGCCGCCGCCGATGCCCATCACGGCGCTGAGCACGCCCACCGCAAAGCCGATCGCCAAAGGCGGGATCACGCTGATGTAAAGGCGCGACTGGCGGAAGCGCATCTTGAAGGGCAGTGTCTGGATCCAGCCGCGATGGACGATGCGCCGGCTGACGGTGACACCGCTGCGATAGGCCCTCAGGGTCGCCAGGCTCTCGCGCAGCATCAGGGTGCCGATGGTGCCCAGCATGATCACATAGGTCAGCGCCACGATCAGGTCCATCTGGCCCCGGCGGCGCATCAGGGCGACCAGCCAGACGCCGCACACCGTGCCCACAATGCCGCCCGCCAGCATCACGCCCGCCATGGAAAAGTCGATGGCGCGCGCGCGCCACTGCGCCAGCGCGCCCGACATGGAGGAGGCGGTGATGTGGCTCAAGGTCGTGGCCACCGCGACAGTGGAAGGGATGCCGGTGAATACCAGAAGCGGCGTCATCAGGAAGCCGCCGCCGACCCCGAACATGCCCGAGAGAAAACCCACGCCGAGACCCAGCGCGACGATGATCAGCCAATTGACCGACATCTCTGCGACGGGAAGATAGATCTCCATGGCGCAACTTCTGAAAACCGCGCGAACTACGCGAAAGCGTTGCAAGCGACCATGCGCGCGCAGGCGCGACGGGTCAACCCGTCACGCCTTGTTGTTTGCGGGAAATCAGGTGCCCAGATCGGCCGCTTCGGGCGGCACATTGGCCGAACGATTCAGCGGCGCGGCATGGAAGGTCACGGCGGACTTGTTGGCGGCGGCCTTGTCGGCGTCGCTCAATTGGGTCTGCAGCACGCTCATGCGCTGCTTGGATTCGGAATCGCCCGTGTTTGCCGCGATGGAATACCATTTGAAAGCATCCAGCAGGCTCTGCGGCACGCCGTCTCCGCGTTCATACAGGACCGCCAGATTGAACTGGGAATCCGACAATCCCAAGGCAGCCGCCTTGGCGAACCAGCGCGCCGCTTCCGCCATGTTCTTCTTGCCGGCCGCACCGCTCGCATAGGACACCGCCAGATTGTGCATCGCCTTGCGATTGCCCTGATTGGCGGCCATCTCATACCAGTGCGCCGCCTTGACGGGATCGGCAGCAACGCCCTGGCCGCGCTCATAGAGCGTGCCCAGCCGGTACTGCGCCACGGCCTGGCCCTTTTCGGCCGCCTCGGAAAGGAATTTCACCGCGTCCGGCAGATTGACGGCCGTGCCATTGGGCCCGTCCAGATCGCGCAGACCCAGGATGGTGAGCGCGACCGGATTGCCGCTGTTGGCAAGCTGGATCACCTTGTCGGCGGACGGCGCCGCGCTATTGGGCTTGGCGGCTTCCGGCACCGGATTGACCGGCGCATTGCGCACCTCGTGCTGCTTGAGCGGCGCGGGCGTGCGCGGCGGGTTGTCCTGACTGTCGGGCTCCGAACGCTGGGTGTCGAAATTCTTCTCGTCGCCATGACCGGCCTGCGGCGCGACCACAAACTGCGTGTCGTCGCTGTCGGGCGGCGTGGGGACCGAATAAGCGGGACCCTTGACGGTGGCGGGACGGGTGACGGGCGTGACAGCCACATCGGAATGTTTGGCGCGCTGGCTCAACACCAGGGCTGCTGCAGCGGCCACGACGACCAGCATCGCCACCAGCGCAGGCAAGAGATAGCGGGACTTGGCCTTTTGTTCGCTCTCGGGGGCGGCATCCTTGCCCCAGCGGAATGCGCCAAGGCGTCCCAGGCGTTCGCTTTCGGACTTTTCCGAGGCCGCACGGGCCGAGCGGCGCGCCTGGGCCAGGAAATTCTCCGGCTCCTGCGTGTCCACGAAGACATCTTCGAATTCGGGCGGCGGCACGAAGGGATCGGAGGTCTCCGGCGGGATGTCGAAGGAGTAGCCGTGCGGTGTAGCGGGTTCCGCAAAGGCATCCGCCTCTTCACCGGCATAACTGAAGAGTGGCGCCGCCGCGGGCGCCGTGTCCCGCACGAATGGCGGCTCGGCATAGGGCGGGGGGGCGAAAGCCTCCGCTGCAGGCTGCGCCATGGCCTGCGCCCCAGGTGCTTCATGGAACGGCGCTTCATGGGGCGGCGGTTCGACGGGGTGCAGGACGTTGGTGCGCAATTCCGCCAGGAGGTCGTTATAGTCTTTTTCCATCGCGTCCAGGCGATGGGACAGGACCTGCAGGCTGGCGTCGAGCTTCTCGTTGGGGCCGTATTCCTCCATCCGGTCGGCCATGCCGCTGACCGAATGCTCAATGCCGTCCAGGCGGCGCTCGAACTCCGCATCGGGCATGCGCACTTCCAGACGCGCGATGGAGTCTTCCAGCCTGGCCAAGGCTTCTTCATGCTGGGCGCCGCGCTTCTGGTTTTCGACCTGGTCGTTGACGCGATTGTTGACGGACGCCTCGATCTTCTCCAGCGCGTGATCCAGCGCATTGGCGCTGAACCGGGCGGTGTTTTCGACGGAGGAAAGACGCGCATCCACATTGGAAAAGCGCGCATCCACGTTAGATTCGATGGAGGAAAGACCCGTATCCACGCTGGAAAAGCGCGCATCCACGTTAGATTCGATGGAGGAAAGACGCGTATCCATGCCGGAAAAGCGCGCATCCACGTTAGATTCGACGGAGGAAAGACGCGTATCCATGCCGGAAAAGCGCGCATCCGCGGTAGATTCGACGGAGGAAAGACGCGTGTCCACGCTGGAAAAGCGCGTATCCACGGTGGAGAGGCGCGTATCCAGCGAACGGTCGATCGTTTCCAGACGCGTGCCCACAGCATAGGCGGTATCGTCGATGCGGGCTTCCAGCGCCCGGTTGGCTTCTTCCGACTCGACGCGGGCCTGACCGACGCGGCCGGCAAGCTGCTCCAGATTGGTGGTCAGCGTCACCACCTGGCTGGCGGAATTGTTGGCGGTGGCGGTGATCTGGTCGGCCAG
>DATAWO010000126.1:0-22841 GCA_036267165.1 Rhizomicrobium sp.
AAGAGCCGCCGGTTCTGCTGGCCGGAGAATAATCCACTGACTCATTCACAGGATCACCCACAAGATATGGTGTGTGGATGAATCTGGGACTCAAGTCATAACGCTTTGATTCCCCAAGACTCTTGACCGCTGAGTCCCGGCGAATCAGTGTGATTCCCGCTGTTGATATTTTTGGGCGGGACATGAGCACATTGAAACTGGACCAGGTGATCGAGGGCGATTGCGTCGAGCGCATGCTGGCGCTGCCCGAGGGCTGCGCCGATCTGGTGTTCGCCGACCCGCCCTACAACATGCAGTTGCGCGGCGAATTGCGCCGTCCCGACCAGTCCAAGGTGGACGCGGTGGACGACCATTGGGACCAGTTCGGTTCCTTCGCCGATTATGACCGTTTCACCCATGACTGGCTGTCGGCGGCGCGCCGTTGCCTGAAAGACACCGGCAGCCTGTGGGTGATCGGCTCTTATCACAACATCTTCCGCGTCGGTTCCACGCTTCAGAATCTGGGCTTCTGGATTCTCAATGATGTGGTGTGGCGCAAATCCAATCCCATGCCCAATTTCAAGGGCCGCCGCTTCACCAACGCGCATGAGACCCTGATCTGGGCGACCAAGAATCCCAAGCAGCAATACACTTTCAATTACGAGGCGATGAAGGCGCTGAATGACGAGCTGCAGATGCGCTCGGACTGGACCCTGCCGATCTGCGCCGGCCATGAGCGCATCAAGGACGCTGACGGGCAGAAGGCACATTCCACCCAGAAGCCGGAGTCGCTGCTGCACCGGGTGATCGTGGCCTCGACCAAACCGGGCGACGTGATCCTGGACCCCTTCTTTGGTTCCGGCACCACCGGCGCGGTCGCCAAAAGGCTGGGCCGCCGCTTCATCGGCATCGAGCGGGAAAAACCCTATGCCGATGTGGCGCGCGCGCGTATCGCCGAGGTTACGCCCGCCGACAGCGAGGTTCTGGAAGTCACCAAGTCCAAGCGGGCCGAACCGCGCATTCCCTTCGGCTGGGTGGTGGAACGCGGATTGCTGCCGGTGGGTTCGGTGCTGCGCGGCACCCGTCAGCATCACACCGCCCGGGTGCGCGCCGACGGCACCCTGGTCACCGCCAATGCGTCCGGCTCCATCCATCAGATGGGCGCGCATGTGCAGGGGCTGGATGCCTGCAACGGCTGGACCTTCTGGCAGTTCGAACTGCCCAATGGCGTGCTGGCGCCGATCGACGTGCTGCGCCAGCAGCTGCGTTCAGGACTTTCTTGAGCTGAAGAGCGGACCGCCTTGGTCCAATCCATGCTCGACGATCTTGCGCATCACCGTCGGCAATTCGACGTTTGCCAACGCATTACGTGGAACCCACCGCACTTCCAACTTGTCATGGCCCGGCTTGTCCGGGCCACTCAGTTTCTTCTTTTTGCTTTTATTCTTTGCCCCACCTGGGTGGCCCGCATTCGCGGGCCATGACAATGGTGGCTGTTTCGCCACATCCGCCACATACACCTCGATCTCCAGTTCGAAATGGGTGAAGCCGTGGCGCACGATGCCGGGGCGCTTTTGCCATTTGGCTTCGAACGGCGCCTGGGTCAGCGCCTTGGCCGGTGACGGAAAATCTTCGCTCCACGGTCCCAGCGGCGGTTCCAGCATGGAAGCCAGAAGCCCCTTGTCCGGCCGTTTGACCAAGAGCACCGCGCCCGTTCTGTCGCGCACCACAAAGGCCGCGCCGCGCTTCAAAGGCCGCGCGATCTTGGGCGCCTTGACCGGCAACTGCTCCTGAATGCCAAGCTTGCGTGCCTGGCACGCCAAGCCCCAAGGACAATTCTGGCAGGCGGGCCGCCTGGGCGTGCAGATCGCCGAACCCAGATCCATCAGCGCCTGCACGAAATCCCCGGCCCGGTCCGGCACCAGCGCCGAACACAGCACGTGCAGTTCGGCCTTCGCCTTGGGCATCGGGGTTTCGACGGCATAAAGCCGCGCGATCACCCGCTCGGCATTGGCGTCCATCGCCGCCTGTTTCTCGTCATAGGCGATGGCCGCGATGGCGCCGGAGGTGTAGCCGCCGACACCCGGCAGCGCGCGCAAGGCCTCTGCGGTGGCGGGGAATTTACCGCCCATCTCATGCGCCACCATCTTGGCGGCGGCATGCAGGTTGCGCGCCCGCGCATAGTAACCAAGCCCGGCCCAGGCCGCGAGAACATCATCCTGTTTGGCGTCCGCCAATGCGCTGACGTCGGGCCACAGCTTGAGGAATTTTCGGTAATAGGCCGCCACCGCCTGCACCGTGGTCTGCTGCAGCATGATCTCCGACAGCCATATCTTGTAGGGATCGGCGTGTTTCCCGGAAGCCGCGCGCCATGGCAGCACGCGGCGATGGGTGTCGTACCAGGCGAGTAACCTGGCAGCCAAATCTGGCTTTTTCTTCTTGGCCGGGGGCATACTGGCACCATGGCCCGGACCCCAAAGCAAACACAAGAAGCTCCGCCGTCCCGCCGCAACCGCGCGCAGCCGGTCAGTGGTGATGCCGGATCGGTGGCGAATGCCGCCTTCCAGCGCGCCGGTTTCAGCGATCCCACGCTTGTGCTGCGCTGGCAGGAGATTGCAGGACCAGAGGTGGCGCGCCTGGCGCGGCCGGTGAAATTCTCCGACGGTCCATCCGGCGGCACGCTGACCTTGCGCGCGGCGCCGGGCGCGGCGCTGTTTCTGGCGCATGAAAAGCGCCCGCTCTGCGACCGCATAAATGCCTATCTGGGCCGGCCCGCGGTGGCGCAGTTGAAATTCAGCCAGGGCGCTTTCCTGCCGCAGCCACCGAAACCACCGCGCCAGAAACCGGCCGGACCACTGCCGCCCGGCGATCCCAGCAGCCGCTATCAGGGCCCCGAAGGCCTGGCCAAGGCATTGCAGGCTCTAGCCCGGCGCCGGTAACTTTGCGACAAAAGACGAAAGAAAATCGGAGGGGCTCGGATGTCGCGCAAGACCTGGATCATCCTGGGCGTGATCGTGGTGCTGATCGCCGCCGGCGGCGGCGCCTGGTATTATTTCAACAGCGATGACGACGATGTGCCGTCGCCGCCCGTCGCGTCCACCACCGGCGCGGTCTATGAGCCGCTGCCCACCGACCACAGCCTTGGCAACCCGAAGTCCGGCGTGACGGTGATCGAGTATGCCTCGCCCACCTGCCCGGTCTGCGCGAATTTCATGACGACTCTCTATCCCAAGCTGAAGAGCGACTATATCGACAAGGGCCGCATCTTCTATGTCTACCGCACCTTCCTGCGGGGGCCCGACGATGTTTCCGCCGAGAAGCTGGCGCGCTGCCTGCCGAAAGACAAATACATGGCCTTCATGGACCTGTTGTTCCGCAACCAGTCCAAATGGGACTATGAATTCGGCGTGCCCTCGCCCGATGGCGTGCATGCCGCGCTGCTGCAACTGGTGGGACAGATGGGCATGTCGGCGGCCGATGCCGACCGCTGCATCGCCGCCACAACCGACGAGGCCGCCATCAGCAAGGTGGGCGAGGACGCCGAAGCCAGATACAACGTCAACGCCACCCCCACTTTCGTGATCAACGGCAAGGCGCAAGCCGGCTTTGAGGATTTCTTCGCCCGCCTGGACGCCGCACTGGCTGGAAAATAACGAAAATACAATGCTTTAGCGCATTGGACCGTGGCCCAATTCTCTGCCAAAACATCGGGGCATTTTCGGCGGAGAATCAGCGGTGTCGCGCAAAACCCTTTTCATCCTGCTCGGGCTGGTCGTCCTGATCGCGGCCGGCGGGCTTGGCTATTACTTCATGAGCGGTTCCCGCGACGCGGCTGCGTCCAGCGGACAGGGCTATGAGATCCTGCCCAGTGACCGCACCCTGGGCAACCGCAACGCCAAGGTGGTGCTGATCGAATATGGCGCGCCCAGCTGCCCGGTCTGCGCCAATTTCAACGCCCAAACCTTCCCGGAACTCAAGGCCAAATACATGGACACCGGCAAGATATTCTACGTCTTCCGCGTCTTTCCCCTGCGGCCCGACGACGGCACGGCCGAGAAAATCGCCCGCTGCCTGCCTGAGGATAAGTACTTCTCGTTCATTGACCTGCTGTTCAAGAATCAACCCAAATGGGACGTTGAGTATGGGGTTCAGTCACCTGAGGGAGTTCATGACGGTCTGGTTCTTCTGGGACGCATCGCCGGCATGAGCGCGCAGCAGGTGGACCAGTGCATCGTGAACAAAGCTGAGGATGACCGGATCAACAAGGTGTCGTCGGACGGTGAAGCCCGCTACAGCATCACCGGCACGCCCACCTTCATACTGGATGGAACCAATGTGGGGTCGGGCAACATTCCGTTCGACACCATGGCGAAACTCATCGACGCAGAACTCGCCAAGCAGCACTAGGATAGACAATTGAAGTTCACACGCCTCAGGCTTTCCGGTTTCAAGTCCTTCGTCGAACCGACGGAGTTGTTTGTCGAACCCGGCCTCACCGCCGTGATCGGCCCGAATGGCTGTGGCAAGTCCAACCTGTTCGACGCCATGCGCTGGGTGATGGGCGAGACCCGCCCCTCTTCGGTGCGCGGCAGCGAAATGGACGATGTGATCTTCGCCGGCTCCTCCGGGCGGCCGGCGCGCAATGTCGCGGAAGTGACCTTGTTCATCGACAACAGCGACCGCACCGCGGGCGGGCCCTATAACGAGTTCGAAACCATCGAGGTGTCGCGCCGCATCGAGCGCGAGGCCGGCAGCGTCTATCGCATCAATGGCCGCGACGTGCGCCAGCGCGACGTGCAGATATTCTTCGCCGATGCCTCGTCGGGTGCGGGTTCCACCGCCTTTGTGCGCCAGGGCCAGATCGGCCTTCTGATCTCGCAGAAGCCCCTGGCGCGGCGCGCCATTCTGGAAGAAGCCGCCGGCATTGGCGGCCTGCATCAGCGCCGTCACGAAGCCGAGCTGCGCCTGCGCGCGGCGGAAACCAACCTGTCGCGCCTGGAAGACGTGATCCGCGAAGTCGAGGGCCAGCTTGCCAGCCTCAAGCGCCAGGCGCGCCAGGCCTCGCGCTATCGCAACCTGTCGGGCCATATCCGCAAGGCCGAAGCGCTGGCGCATTACCTGCGCTGGACCCTGGCCGAGACGCGTGCCGCGAGCGCCGCCGAAGAACTTTCCGCCGCCGCCGCGCTGGTCGCCGACGCGACCGACGTGGCCGCCAAGGCTTCCACCGTCCAGAGCGAAGCCAATGCGGTCCTGCCGCCGCTGCGCCAGGCCGAAGCCGAGCGCGGCGCCGCCCACCACCGCCTGATCGCCCAGCGCGACCAGCTTGATGCCGAGGAAGCCAGAGCCCGCGAAGCCGCCCAGCGCATCCGCCAGCTGATCGCGCAGGGACAGGCCGACGCCGAGCGCGAGCAGCTGCTGGAACATGATGCGGGCAGCGCGCTTTCCGATCTCGCCAGGGAGGGAGGCATCCTCAACGCCGCCAATGACAGCGCGGCCGAAGACATGGCCGCGGCCGAGCAGTTGGCGTCCGAAATGTCGGAAAGCCTGGCGGAGACCGAAAGACTGCTGGAACGGCTGACCGCCGACCTCGCCGACTGGAACGCGAAAAAAGCCAGCCTGGCGCGTGGCCGCGACATGGCCGCGGCCCTGCTGGAGACCAGCACGAATCAGCTTTCCGGCGCCCAGACGCGCCTGGATGAAGCGCTGGAGCGTGCGCAAGGCGCGCCCGACGTCCAGTCGTGCGAAGCCCGGACCGAAGAGGCGCGCGAGCAGGCGCTCAAGGCCCGCGCCACAGCCGCCGAAGCCCGGGCCGCCTTCGCCACCGCCGAGACGGTGGAACGGGATGCGCGCGATCCGCTGGAAGCCGCCGAGCATGAAGTGCAGCGCCTGGCCGCCGAAGTGAAGGCGCTGAGCGACCTCCTGCATCCGGAAGGCGAAGGCCTGTTCCCGCCGCTGGTGGATGCGGTGGCGGTGCAATCCGGCTATGAAGCGGCGCTGGCCGCCGCGCTGGGCGACGACCTGCAGGCGCCGCTGGACAATTCCTCGCCGCATCACTGGCGCGACCTGGGCGAACTGGACGCCACCCTGCCCTTGCCGGTTGGCTGCAAGCCGCTCAGCGATTTCGTCAAGGCGCCGGCCGCGCTCGATCGCCGCCTCGCCATGACCGGGCTTGTCTTTCCAGATCAAGGTGCGGCGCTGCAAAGCCAGCTTCAGCCCGGTCAGCGGCTGGTGTCGGCGCGCGGCGATCTGTGGCGCTGGGACGGTTTCATCGCCTCCGCCGATGCGCCTTCGGCCGCGGCCGTGCGTCTGGCGCAGCGCAACCGCCTCACCGCATTGGAAGGCGAAGGCGAACAGGCCCGCGAGCTGCGCGCCGCCCGTTTCGCCGACTATTCCGCCGCCAAGGATGCCGCGCAAAGCGCGCGCGAAGCCTTGCGCCAGGCCGAGGCCGGCGAGCGCGGCGCCGAACAGGCGCTGATCAGCGCCCAGGACCAGGCCACCCGTGCCGCGCGCGCCGCCGCCGAGCGCGCCTCGCAGCTGGCGTCATTGGAATCCGAAATCCGCCGCCTGACCCAGTCGGTGGAAGCAGCGGAAGAATCCCGCGCCACCGCCGTTGCCGGGCTCGATGAGCTGGGCGATGGCGTAAGCCTGAACGAAGGCGTCGCGGATGCCCGCGCCAGGACCGCCGAGGCCCGCACCAGGGCCGGCGAAGCGCGGGGCGCGTTGGAAGGCCTGCGCCGTGAAGGCGAAACCCGCCGCACCCGTCTTTCCACCATCGCCGATGAAAAGACGCGCTGGGAAGCGCGCAAGACGCAGGCCCAGATCCATGTCGCGGAACTGGCCCGCCGCCAGGAAGAACTGACCGGCGAGCTTGCCGGCGCCGAACAGGTACCGCAGCAGATCGCCGAGAAGCGCAAGCTCCTGCTGGATGCCATCGCGACCGCCGAGACCGCGCGCAATGAGGCGTCCGACGCCCGTCAGCAGGCCGAGACCCTGCTGGCGGCAGCCGACAAGGAAGCCAAGGCCGCCGACGCTCATCTGTCGTCGGCGCGCGAGGAACGCGCCCGCGCCCAGGCCCTGTCGGAAGCAGCCGCAAGCCGCATCGAGGAACTGAAGACCCGCATCCAGGACGAGCTGGAATGTGCGCCTTCCGATCTGGCCGAACGCGCCGAGATCAAGGACGGCGAGGAACTGCCGCCGCTGGAACAGGCGGAGAAGCGGGTCGAGCGCCTGAAGCAGGAACGCGAGCAGCTGGGTGGCGTGAACCTGCGTGCCGAGGAAGAAGCGGCCGAACAGGAAACGCGCCTGAACACCCTGGTGGCCGACCGCGACGACCTCACCGGCGCCATCGACCGGTTGCGCCGCGGCATCCAGAGCCTGAACCGCGAAGGCCGCGAGCGGCTGCTGGCATCCTTCGAGAAGGTGAACACCAACTTCCAGCAGCTTTTCACCAAGCTGTTCGAGGGCGGCGAAGCCAAGCTCACCTTCACCGAATCCGAAGATCCGTTGGAAGCGGGATTGGAAATCTTCGCGCGGCCCCCGGGCAAGCGGCTGCAGTCGCTGGCGCTGCTGTCGGGCGGCGAGCAGGCGCTGACCGCCATGGCGCTGATCTTCGCGGTGTTCCTGGTGAACCCCGCACCCGTCTGCGTGCTGGACGAAGTGGACGCACCGCTGGACGACGCCAATGTCGAGCGTTTCTGCAACATGCTGAACCAGATGACCGAGATGTCGGGCACCCGCTTCCTGGTCATCACCCACCATGCCCTGACCATGAGCCGGATGGACCGGCTGTTCGGGGTCACCATGGCGGAGCGCGGGGTTTCCCAGCTGGTGTCGGTCAGCCTGGCGGAAGCCGAGAAGATCGCGGCTGAGTAGAAATCCCCCATCTCTCCATGGCCGGCCTCCGAGCCGGCCATCCAGAGTCGCCGGCCCTGTTTGCACCAGTTTCGCTGGATGGGCGGGTCAAGCCCGCCCACAGGGATTCGCCCCAAGTCACGGCACCGCTTGGCGGAATCCGCGCGACATAATGCGCGGCGCGGCTTTTCGGCAATAATATCAACATCTTGTGACAGGCTGACTTTCTTGACACCTCATGGGGGCGAACATATGGTCCGCCCGCCTTCGACGTGGCCCGCGAAGGCCCAGTTTGTGCGGTTTTTCGGACTTTGGGAGACGGTTTTGACGGCTCCAGACCCCGACAGGCTGAGCGATCTGGGCAAGCGGCTCGACGAACTCCAGACCCGGCAGGCAGCAAAGACTCAACGTCCGCCGCCAAGCCAGTCGAGTATCGCGTTCCGCTTCGCCACCGAACTGGTGGCGGCGCTGATCGTGGGGGGTGGCCTGGGATGGGGGATCGACTGGCTGTGCGGCCATTTCGGATTTCACACCCGCCCGGCCTTCATGATCATATTTTTCGTGCTGGGTGCAGCTGCGGGGATCCGCAATGTGATGCAGGCGGCACACGAGATTAACGCCGAGATCGCGGCCAAGCGACCTTCGGACGATGGGAATGGCAAGGAGACCGGTTCGTGAACCTGAACCCGATGGAACAGTTTGCCGTCAAGCCGCTCGCCGGCCTGGACAAGCCGCTGTTCCAGATCGCAGGCCATCCGATTTTCTTCACCAATCAGGCGATGCTGATGGTGATCGTCGCCGTCGTTTCGTCGCTGTTCCTGTCCCTGGCCGTGAAGCCGAACCGCCTGGTGCCCACCCGCAGCCAGTCGATGGCGGAGATGTCCTACGAATTCGTCGCCAGCATGATCCATTCGGCGACCGGCGAAGACGGGCTCAAATTCTTCCCCTTCGTCTTCACCCTTTTCATCTTCGTCCTGTGCTGCAATTTCTTCGGCATGGTGCCCGGCAGCTTCACCGTCACCAGCCAGATCGCGGTGACCTTCGCGCTGGCCTCGCTGGTTATCCTTCTGGTCATCGTTACCGGCTTCATGAAGCACGGCATCGGTTTCCTGAAGCTGTTCGTGCCGCAGGCGCCCTGGTATCTGCTGATCCTGCTGATTCCGATCGAGGTGATCTCGTTCTTCACCCGCCCGATCAGCCTTTCCGTCCGTCTTTTCGCCAACATGCTGGCGGGCCACACCATGCTCGCGGTGTTCGGCGGCTTCGTCGTCGCCCTGGGTTCGGCCGGCGGCATTCTTTCGGCGCTCTCCATCGCGCCCATGCTGCTGATCGTGGCGATCATGCTGCTGGAACTGCTGGTGGCGTTCCTGCAGGCCTATGTCTTCGCCATCCTCACCTGCATCTATCTCAACGAAGCGCTTCACCTCCACGATCATCACTAACCATCAAGAAGGGATTTTTTCATGGATCTTCATGCTGCACAAATGATTGGTGCGGGCCTGGCCTGTATCGCCCTGGTCGGCGCCGGCATCGGCATCGGCAACGTGTTCGGCAGCTATCTGTCGGGCGCGCTGCGCAATCCGGGCGCCGCCGCCACCCAGACCACCAACCTGCTCCTGGGCTTTGCGCTTTGCGAAGCCACCGGCCTGTTCGGCCTGGTCATTGCGCTCCTGATCCTGTTCGCGTTCTAAGATGGCCGACGCCAGCAACACCATGGCGACGACGGCGGTCCCGGCCAGGCACGAGGCCGCGGGCTTCCCGCCGTTCAAGACGGAAACCTTCCCCAGCCAGTTGTTCTGGCTGGCGCTGACTTTCTGTTTCCTGTTCGTGGTGCTGTGGCGCGTGGCCGGCCCTCGTATCAACACGGCGATCACGGGGCGGCGCAATACCATCAATGCGTCGATCAACGACGCCGCCAAGGCGCGCGCCGACGCTGAGGCCGCGCAAGGCGCCTATGAGGAGGCGCTGGCCAGGGCGAGGGGCCGCGCCAACGCGCTGGCCGAGGAAACGCGGGCCACGCTGAATGCGGAAATCGCCCATGCCAAGGCGGAAGCCGATGCCAGGGCGCATGACGCCATGGCGGCAGCCGACGCCCGCATTACGGCCACCCGCGAAAGCGCCAAGTCGGCCGTGATGGCGGCGGCGCGCGACGCGGCCATCGCCATTGTCGAACGGCTGACCGGCGACAAGGTCTCGGCCGAAGACGCGGCCAAGGCTCTTGGAAATTGAGCCGGGGGAACTGACATGGAACTGCTCCACGATCCCGAATTCTGGGTTGGCATAGGCTTCGTGCTGGTGATGGTCCTTCTGGCCTGGAAGGGCGTGCCCGGCATGGTGGGCAAGATGCTGGACCGGCGCGCCGAACTGATCGCCGCCGAGTTGGAGGAAGCCAAGCGCCTGCACGCCGAAGCCGCCGCCCTCCTGGCCGATTACCAGAAGCGCGCCGCCGGCGCGGAAGCCGAAGCCCGCAGCATCGTGGAGGCCGCCCAGGCCGAAGCCGCCCAGTTCCAGAAGGACGCCCGCGCCGCCCTGGAAGCCCAGATCGAACGCCGCGCGGCGAGCGCCCAGGACAAGATCGCCCAGGCCGAGGCTCACGCCCTGAACGAAATCCGGGGCCTGGCGGCCGACGCCGCGGTCAACGCCGCCCAGAAGCTGATCACGGCCAAGCTGGATGAACAACGCGCCAGTGGCATGATCGCCGACAGCATCAAGGGCCTTGGCGACAAGCTGAACTGAGGTCCCGTTGCGCGCTGTCGCCATCAAACGCGCCTACGATCCTCCCTCTCCCAAAGACGGCACGCGCATCCTGGTGGACAGGCTGTGGCCTCGCGGGCTCAGCAACGCCAAGGCCGCGCTGGATGGCTGGAACAAGGATGTGGCGCCCTCACCCGCTTTGCGCCAATGGTTCGACCACAGGCCCGAGCGTTTCGCGGAATTCACCAAACGCTACCGCGCCGAGCTGGCGCACAATCCGGGGGTGGCGAAACTGCGCGCGCTCAAGGGCAAAGTCACGCTGATCTATGGCGCGCGCGACACGGCCATCAACCATACCGTGGTACTGGCCAAGGTGCTCAAGCCCCGACAGGCAGCTAGTGAACATCGGCCTCCTTCAGGCCTTCGTAATGCATGATGTGGTAATAGCCCTGCCAGCTGTTGGACAGCACCGGCGGCGGCAGCCGGGTCAGCGGATCGTCGATCCAGCGGTCGAAATAACCCAGCATCGCGCTTGTCTCATCCACGCCCACCAGCCACTCGCCCCGGTACCAATTGTGCCATTTGCCGTATTCGGCGCCCTTTTCCATCCGCTTGATGTCAGCGACAGCGGCCAGCGCTTCCTTGATATCCTGATGCGCTTTCGCCTTGTCACCGTCCTTCACGCTTTTGAGGGCGTCTGAGGTCAGCCACAGCATGCGGTTGCCGTCGCGGTTGATGGCGATCTCGGTCAGGACATAGGCCTCATAGAAGGGCTTGCGCTCGACCGGCACGCTGGCTTCCGCCGCCTTGGCCTCATTCCACACCGCATCCCAATGCGGCTGTGCCTCGGCACACACTTTCAGTTCCCGCGCCATGGTGGTTTGTGCATAATTCTGTTCGATGTCGCGGCCGCAATTGGGATCGAAGTCGAAGCCCAGGATGCGCACCGGGGTCCATTTCGCCGACTGGCCCACGATATTGTACCAGGGCGGCGTGATCATGGTCGTCATCATCATCTGCCGCGCTTCGGTGTGATAGATCTGGTCGCCGTAATCGTCGCCGGATTCCAGCTTGGGAATGGCCTTGAAATAGTCTTCCCACACCTTGGCCACGGCGCCGGCGGCCTTGTCGCCGAACTGGTGTGATGCCCAGCCGATGTAAGTGGCCGCCGCGCCGCCTTACTTGGGCACCCCACCCCAGGCCGTGTCCATGATCACCTTGGCGGTCATGCTGACCGGGCGGACGTCTGAGGTGTTGAGCAGCATGTATCCGGTGGCGCCGGCTTTGATATAGCGGCCGAACTCCGAATAGATGCGGTCCACCGGTACCATTTCCGACAACTGGTTGGCGCGGCCGTTGAGCATGGCGTCGTGGTAGTACATGCCCTGCCCGCGTGCGACCGCGCCCTTGTCCTGGATCAGGCCATAACCGGTATCGGCCCACACCGTGGTGACCTCGGGCGGAATGGTCATATAGCCTTTTTGCACCAGGCGCGCGCCTTCCTGCCAGAGATCTGTGACGAATTTGGCGTCGGGACGGACAGCGCGCACGATCCGCATCTGGTCGGCGATGGCCTTGGAGATCAGTTCGCCCAATCGCTTGTCATTGCCCACCACGCTGGGGTCCATGGTCGAATAGGAGGTGTCTGACAGGCCGCGCAGTCCCACCGACCAGAGGATTTCCTGCCTGGGGTCATAGGCCTTCACCGAGTTGGTCCAGGCGCGCTCCAGAATCTCGGGATGCTGGGAATAATTGTAGGGCACATCGGCCGGCCAGCGCGCCACATTCATGCCCAGCGGAATGGCGTGATGGTGGTTGAGGATCAGGCCACGCTCGCCCACCCATTTCATCTGCGGATCGGAGGAAAAAGTCCAGGTGCCGGGCACCACCATGTTGCCCTTGAGCCGCAGGATGGTCTCGAAAATCTTGTCCATCACCGGCCTGGCGATGCCGGAATGATCGCTCTTCTCGCCAGGCGCCCAGCCGGTCAGCAGGTCCTCGTCATTGATGAAGAAGCCGCGATAATGAAACAGCGGCGACGCATAGTTCTTCGACAGGCCGGCCGGAATGGCGATGGACACTTTTTTCGCCGGCTGATTGTCGTTCCAGTAATACATCGGGTCCACACCGAGATAATCCTGGCTGAAAGTGTAGATGGCGAAGATGGTGCCGCGCATGTCGGCGCCCGACAGCACCACATGATCGCCATGCGCGGTGATGGCGAAGCTTTCGGTTGAACCGCCGGCCGGCGCCGCGATCTCAATGGCCGCGCCATCACTCTTCGCGACGATCTGGGGCCTGGTGCCGAAGACTTTCGCCATGTCGCCGGCCAGATCATCGGCCGCCTTCTTCACCGGGCCGGGCGCATCGGGACGCTCGACAATGACGGTGTGCGCGTCGATGGAAAGGCTGTTCTGAGCAGCGGCGGGAGTAATAGGAGAACTGGCAATAGCCAGCAGCAGAGCGGCCAGCAAGATGCGACGGCGCATGAAAGTCATCCCTGTTGCCCGCTCTCCGGCGGCTTTGTTAGCGGTAACAGGCTAACAGGGCTTTTGCATGGGAGGCAAGACAGCGGCGCGAAAAACCTTCAGGCAGCCTCGGCCGGCTGGCTTTCGGTGATCCAGGCTTTGGCTTTGTCATAATCGGCTTCGAAAAACAGCCGGACCGGTTGATGAAACATCAGCCCGAAAAAACCGATCACGTCGCGCCAGGGACCCGCATCGGTGACAACCGCAATCGCGCCCCAATCCCGCCAATGGCCGATGCCAAGCCTCGCATCCTTGACCATGGCGCCCAGTTCCATGCCCTCGAAATCCGGGCCCATATGGAAAAACAGCTTCAAGGGCTTGTGCCGGCGTATCCGTTCATCGACCACTGGTATGAGGACCTTTTCGTAATCGGCGGGCGATATCTTGCCCTTGGCGGAAATCGCCAGCACATCGTCGGGAAAGCCGGAAAGAATCTGGAACATGCCGCACTCCTGTCATGGACAAGGTTTTAACGCGGCGGACAAAACTTGGTTGGCGGAAAAATTGCTTACTTTTCCGGATAGACAACCCTGAGATGCAGCTCCTTGAGCTGCCTGGGATTGGCCGGGCTGGGCGCGTTCATCAGCAGGTCCTGGGCCGACTGGGTCATGGGGAACATAGTGACCTCGCGCAGGTTTTCCTCGCCTGCCAGCAGCATGACGATGCGGTCGATGCCGGGTGCGGTGCCGCCATGCGGCGGGGCGCCATGGCGGAAGGCGTTGATCATGCCCTTGAAGCGCTCCTCGGTTTCCTCGCGGGCATAGCCGGCGATCTCGAAGGCCTTGAGCATTACATCGGGATCGTGGTTGCGGATGGCGCCCGAGGACAGCTCATAACCGTTGCAGACAATGTCATACTGATAGGCCTTGAGCCCCAGGATGGTCTCGGCGTCACTGTTGTCCAGCGCCAGGAACTTCTCGCGGTCATACTGCGGCATGGAGAAGGGATTGTGGGAGAAGTCGATCTTCTTGTCGTCCTCGTTCCACTCATACATGGGGAAATCGACGATCCAGCAGAATTTGTATTCGTCGTCCCTGATCAGCCCCAGCTCGCGGCCGATGCGGGTGCGCGCCAGGCCGGCCAGATTGGCGGCGCGGTCGGGTTTGGCGTCGGCGGAGAAGAACAGCGCATCACCGGCCTTTACCTTGGCCGCCTTCGCCATGTCGGCCAGCGCTGCGCCGGTGATGAACTTGGCGATGGGGCCCTTGCCCACCAGCGCACCATTCTCATCCTCAAACTGGATGTATCCCAACCCGGCGGCGCCTTCGCTGCGCGCCCATTCGTTCAGTCTGTCGAAGAAGCTGCGCGGCAGCGGGCCCGCGCCCGGCGCAGGGATGGCGCGCACCGTCTTGTTCTTGAACGCCTTGAACTCGACGTCGGCGCGGCCGAATATCTCGCTGACATCCACGATCTCAATCGGGTTGCGCAAGTCCGGCTTGTCGCTGCCATATTTCAGCATGGCCTCGGCATAAGGAATGCGCGGAAACGCGTCGGCAGGCGTCACTTTTTTGCCCTCGCCGAATTCCTCGAACACGCCGGCCAGCACCGGGGCGACGGCGGCAAAGACATCATCCTGGGTGACAAAGCTCATCTCCAGATCGAGCTGGTAGAATTCCCCCGGCGAGCGATCGGCGCGGCCGTCCTCATCACGGAAACAGGGCGCGATCTGGAAATAGCGGTCAAAGCCCGCCACCATGATCAGCTGTTTGAACTGCTGCGGCGCCTGGGGCAGCGCATAGAACTGGCCGGGATAGCGGCGCGACGGCACCAGAAAGTCGCGCGCCCCTTCCGGCGAGGACGCGGTCAGGATCGGGGTCTGGAATTCGGTGAAACCTTGGCTGATCATGCGCCGGCGCAGCGAAGTGACAATGTTGGCGCGCAGCATGATGTTCTTGTGCAGCCGCTCGCGGCGCAGATCCAGAAAGCGATAGGTCAGCCGCGTCTCTTCCGGGTAGTCGTGATCGCCGAACACCGGCAGCGGCAGCTCCAGGGCCTTGCCCTGCACCGTGCAGCTTTCGATGCGCATCTCGACCTCGCCGGTCGCGAGATCGGGGTTCACCGTCTCCGGCGTGCGCGCCACCACCTTGCCGGTGAGTGTCAACACCCATTCCGAGCGCGCCGCATCCACCGCGGCGAAGGCGGCCGCATCCGGCTCGATCACGCATTGGGTGATGCCGTAATGGTCGCGCAGGTCGATGAAGATCAGCCCGCCATGGTCGCGCCGCCGGTTGACCCAACCCGACAGGCGCACGGTCGCCCCGACATCGGTCTTGCGAAGCTGGCCGCAGGTGTGGGTGCGATAGGCGTGCATGTCGGAATTTCCGTGCAATTCTTGGGGAAAGGCAGGGTTTTTGGCGGTTTATGGGGGGTAGGTCAAGGGCGGCGCGATGCCCCCTCGCCCGTGCCGATTTGGCCGGTTTTTCCCGTCACAAAGCCCGGCTACGGTGCGCCCGGTTCGAAGGGAATCGCCATGAAATTCGCATGCCTGTTTGCCGCCTGTCTGCTCGCCACGCCGGCCCTGGCTCAGACACCTGCCAAGCCCAAGCCCCACAACATCATCATCTTCGTGGCCGACGGCCTGCGCTATGGCAGCGTCACGCCAGAGAACATGCCCAACATGTTCCGGCTCAAGAGCGAGGGCGTGGATTTCACCAACAGCCATTCGCTGTTTCCCACCGTCACCACGGTGAATGCCTCGGCCATCGCCACCGGCCATTACATCGGCGACACCGGCGATTTCGGCAACGCCATCTATACCGGGGCGCCGATGATCAGCATGAACGGGGTGCCTCTCGCCGCGCTGGAAAATGACATGGTGCTGGCGGAGATGAACCAGCGCTTCGGCGGCAACTATCTCAATGAAGACACGCTGATCGCGCGCGCCCGCATGGCCGGTTTCAACACCGCGGTGATCGGCAAGCTGGGACCGATGCGCATCCAGGATTCCACCGCCGCGCCGGACGGCAGCCAGACCCTGCTGATCGACGACAATACCGGCCATGACGGCGGCTTCGGCCTTCCCCCCTGGTTCACCCGCGACATGAAGGCGAATTTCGTGGACCCTGCCGCGCCGCGTACCTCCCTGCCCGACTATGACCAGGAAATCTGGCTGATGAAGGCCACCACCCGCATCGTGTTGCCGCACTTTGCGGAAGGCCCCAAGCCCTTCGCCATGCTGTTCTGGAGTCGCGATCCCGATATCACCCAGCACAATGCCACGGACAGCGTGGGCGAGTTCGATCCCGGCATCAACGGCCCCAGCGGCCTGGCGGCGGCGCGTCATGCCGACACCCAGCTGGGCGCGTTGATGGCGGCACTGAAGGCGCAAGGCCTGGACAAGACCACGGACGTGTTCGTCACCGCCGACCATGGCTTTGTCACCGTCAGCCACGCCAGCGCCTCCAGCCCCTCGGCGCATTTCGATCCCGTGCTGCCGTTGGCGGACCTGAATTTCGGTTTTCTGTCGGTGGATCTGGCGGCCAGCCTGCACTTGCGGCTGTTCGATCCCGGCCGCGCCTTGATGCCGGTGGATTTCAGCGGCGGCGGCAAGCTGTCAAGCGGCAGTCCGTTGTCGACGGGCGCGGGCTTTCTGGGCGATCCGCAAAACCCGGATGTGGTGGTGGTGCCCAATGGTGGCGCCGACCTGATCTATCTGCCGAAAGTTGATGGCAAGGGGGCCAATGCTAGGGAGATGGCCAGCGACATCGTCAAATTCCTCGCCACCCAGGACTATGTCAGCGGCATCTTCGTCAATGACGGGCTGGGAAAATTTCCCGGTGCGCTGGAGATGAGCAAGATCGGGCTGATGGGCGACGCCCGCACGCCCAGGCCTTCCATCATTGTCAATTTGCGCAGCGATGCGGGCAATTGCGCCGACAAGCTGCAATGCACGGTGGGGGTCAACGACACCATCCTCAAGACCGGCCAGGGCAGCCATGGGTCACTGTCGCGGGCCGAGACCCGCAATTTCATGGCCGCCATCGGGCCTGATTTCAAAACCGGCTTCGCCGATCCCGCCCCCATCTCCAATGCCGACATCACGCCGACCCTGGCCAAGATCGCAGGCATAGAACTCGCGCCCAAGGGCAAGCTCAGGGGCCGGGTGATCCGTGAGGCGCTGGTGGGCGGTGCACCGGTGACGGTAGCCAAGGAAACCCTGCAGTCCGATCCGCAAGGCGATGTCCGCACCATCCTCAACCGCGAACAGGTGGGCGATGTGGTCTATTTCGACGCCGCCGGTTTTGCCGGCAAGACGGTGGGGCTGACGCCTCCGTGAGACGCCAGCCCCGAAGGATCAGGCCACCTTTGCCTGCGCCGACGCGCTGCAGCTCTTGATCGACATGATGCTGGGCGCCTTGCCGGTCTCCAGGAAGCTCTTGAGGCCACAGAGCACCATCGGCCAGCCACCGGAAATACCCCTGGCCATTTCCGAACCGGCCTTGAGTTGATCATGGACGACATTCAGGCGAACCACGTCGCCGAACATTTCGATCTCGAAGGTGACGCGGGAGTATTCGGATTTGTTGCCGACATTCTCCGGGCTCACCCAGCTCACCACCAGCCGGCTGGGCGGACGGCTTTCCAGAACCTCGCCGGTGACACTGATGGTGTTCGAGCCGTCGATGTTTGCCATGTCCCATTTGGAACCGGGCTTCCAGTCCGAGACGATGTTCCTGGCCCAATACTGGCGGGTGAATTCGGGCGTGGTGAGGGCATCCCACACTTTCTGCGGCGTGGAGCTGATGTAGGTGACGTAGACGAATTCGGTCATTGTCTGATTGTGGGGTTCGTTCATTGGTCTTTCTCCTGTAGAGCCTGTTTGAGATTGTGAAGCGCCTGGACACGGTCCTGCTCGAACTTGCCGATCCAGCGCATATAGATCTCGTTGATGGGGATGGGGTTGAGGAAGTGCAGCTTTTCGCGCCCCCGTTTTGTGGTGGCGACCAGATTGGCCTCCTCCAGCAGATTGAGGTGCTTGGTCACCGCCTGACGGCTCATGTCGTGGCCCTCGCAGAGTTCCCCCAGCGTCTGGCCGTTCTTGCGGCGCAGCCGGTCGAGCAACTGCCGTCGGCTGGCATCGGCAAGGGCTTTGAACACTTTGTCTTCATCGGCGACCATGACGGGATAATATGCAACTATTTAGTTGCATGTCAAGCGCCAAAGCGCAATCCGGGAAATCGGACCGCTTTTCCGCAAAAAAATTGACCGCCAATTAAAAGACTTAAGCCCGATCCGATTCCATGGAATCGGATCACGCTTTTAAATCCCCGTTTTCCGCCCGAATCCGCTATCAACCTGCCCAATGCGGATTGTAGAGACCAATGAGGCGCTGGCGGCTTTTGTGGCCGAACTGGCGCATGCGCCCTATCTGGCGCTGGACACCGAATTCCTGCGCGACCAGACCTATTATCCCAAGCTGTGCCTGATCCAGGTGGCCGCGCCCGGTACGGAAGGCATCATTGATCCCCTCGCCCCGGGCCTTGATCTGGCGCCATTTTACCACCTGATCCGCCGTCCTGACATCGTCAAGGTGCTGCACGCCGCGCGCCAGGATATCGAGATTTTCTATCTGCAGGGGGGCGTCTTGCCCGATCCGCTGTTCGACACCCAGGTGGCGGCGATGGTGTGCGGCTTTGGCGACGCGGCGTCCTATGAAACGCTGGCGCGCAAGATCGCCCATGTGGAAATCGACAAGTCGGCACGCTTCACCGACTGGAGCCATCGCCCGCTGTCCAAGCGCCAGCTCGAATATGCGCTGGCCGATGTCACCCATCTGCGCGTGATCTATGAATGGATGAAGGCGAAACTGGAGCAGACCGGCCGCGCCGCCTGGGTGGCGGAAGAAGTGGCGGCGCTGCAGGATCCCGCGCTCTACAAGCTGGAACCGGACCAGGCCTGGAAGCGGCTCAAGCCGCGCACCGCCAACAAGCGCTTCCTGGCGGTGCTGGCGGCGCTGGCGGCCTGGCGTGAACGCGAAGCGCAGGCGCGCGACATTCCCCGTGGCCGGGTCCTGAAGGACGAAGCCCTGACCGAAATCGCCGCCCATCCGCCTGAGACAGGGGAAGCGCTGGAACGCATCCGCGCCGTTCCCAAGGGCTTTGCCAATTCCCGGATAGGCAAGGGCCTGATAGAAGCCATCGCGGCGGGGCTTGAGGCGCCGCCGCCGGAAGGCGCCCTGGCCGAGCAGAAACAACGCCGCCGCCGCGAGCCTTCACCGGCGGTGGTGGACCTGCTCAAGACCCTCCTCAGGTTGCGGGCGGAGGAAGCCGGCGTCGCCCCGCGCCTGATCGCCAACGCGGAAGATATCGAGAAACTGGCCGCCAGCGAGGATGATGACGTCGCCGCCCTGCATGGCTGGCGCAATCAGGTGTTCGGAAAGGACGCGGTCGCCATGCGCAAGGGGGAACTCGCCATCGCGCTGGAAAAAGGTGAAGCTGTGGTGGTTGAGCTTGAGGGTGAGGCGTGACTCGCCGCGCCGCGCGCGGCGAGCAAAACGATCCAGTGGATCGTTTTAAGCGCCGAACGCCCTGAGCTTAAGCGAAGGGCGGGAGAACTGCCTGAAGAGAACTCACCGCAAGCCCAAAGCGAGCGGCCGGGAGACGACTATAACGGGAGGACACGAGTGAAGACGAAGATCGCAATTACGGTAGCGTTCCTGGCATTCGGCTCCATCGCCGCTAAGGCCCAGACGCCCCCACCCGCGGACTGGACCGTCCTAAGACTTACTGCTGATACCAATAAGCCAGCCGATATCACCTGGGACCGGATCGGCGGCCATGACTGGTGCGGCATCGCCCGCTTTCTGGACCGCCTGAAGGGCTGCACCATCAATTCTGGTACAGGCGAGGTGGGCTCGCTGCGCACCGTAATGGTCGGCACCACGGCGACGGTGGAGATGGCGGTGGCGCGCACGCCGCTGTCCTACACTTATGCCCAGCCGTTCACGCCGATCTTTTATCACGGCACGATGGCGGTCGAACCGATCGACGGCACCCATTCCCGGATCGTCTATACCCTGATCTGGAACCAGACCGCGGTGGGCGACCCCAAGGCCCAGGCCGCAGCGCGCGAAGGCCGCCAGAAGAGCTTTCAGGCGGCGGTGGACAAGATGGCGGCCGCGGCGAACGCGCCGTAAGCGCGATTGTCATGGCCGGGCCTGACCCGGCCATCCACGCAAGCGGCAGGATGGATGGCCGCCTCAAGGGGGCCATGACAAGCGAAGTTACGCCTCGTCCAGATTGACGCTGCCGGTCGCCATTTCTGGCTCGTTGGGATCGTAGGGATCCTCGTCGGGCGCCAGTTCGTCCGAAGGATTGGGCACGTCGAAACCCGACGGCGGTATGGCTTCCAGGAAGCCCGCGGCCTTGAGCTCGTCCACGCCCGGCAGATGCGCCACACTCTCCAGCCCGAACTGGATCAGGAAGGCCTCGGTGGTGCCGTAGGTCACCGGCCGGCCGGGGGTGCGCTTGCGCCCCCTGATCTTGATCCAGCCGATCTCCATCAGGATGTCGATGGTGCCCTTGGACATGGCGACACCGCGAATGTCCTCGATCTCGGCCCGGGTGACAGGCTGGTGATAGGCGATGATGGCAAGCGTCTCGATCGCGGCCTTGGACAACCGTTTCTGTTCGGGCTGTTCCTTGCGCAGCAGGAAGGCCAGATCGCTGGCGGTGCGGAATTGGTATTTTCCCGCGACACAACAGAGGTTTACACCGCGTTTTTCATAAATCTCCTGAAGCGCGCCGATCAGGCCCGGCACATCCGCGCCTTCGGGCAGCGATGTTGACAGCGCCTTTTGGTCCAGCGGTTCGGAGGCCGCGAACAGCAGCGCCTCCACCATCCTCAGATGCTCGGGATTGGCCTTGGAGCTCTCGGCGTCCATTTCGGTTTCGATCGTTTCAATCATCTTGGCTACGCTGCTCATGTCATGCCCGCTTTCACGCGCCTTGGGCGGGGGCTTCCTGGGACTGGTCCCGGTGGTCCCGCACGAAAATCTCCGCAAAGGGGGCCATCTGCTGGATCTCCATCTTGCCGTCGCGGGCCAGCTCCAGGCAGGCCAGCAGGGTGGACGCCACTGCCGAGCGCCGGCGGACGCCGCCCGACCATTCGAAGGGCAGAAGCCGCGTCAGGGCGCTCCAGTCGGAGATTTTGCCCAGCATCCGCTCCAGCCGCTCGCGCGCCTCCTCGATATGGAGCACCGGCGCCATCTGGGGACGGTAGCTCTGGCCACCCATCCGCCGCACCCGGTCGGTGGCATAGGCGGTCAGGAGGTCGTAGAGCGTATCCTTGTAGGTTCTGAGCTTGACCACATTGACCGGCTCGGGATCGCCCCTGCCGAAGACGTCACGGTCCAGCCGCTCACGCCCCATCAGCCGGGTCGACGCGGCGCGCATCGCATCCAGCCGCTGCAGCCGCCAGCGCAAGCGGGTCGCCATCTCGTCCGCCGTGGGCTCGCCATCGGGGCCCTTTTCCTGCGGCAGGATCAGGCGCGACTTCAGATAGGCGAGCCAAGCCGCCATCACCAGATAGTCCGCCGCCAACTCCAGGTTCAGCCGCTTGGCCGATTCAATGAATCCCAGATACTGCTCAGCCAGCTTGAGGATGGAGATCTTGGCGATGTCCACCTTCTGGTTGCGGGCAAGGGTGAGCAGAAGGTCCAGCGGGCCTTCAAAGCCGTCGACCTGCACCAGCAGCGCCTGGTCATCGGCGAAGATGGCGCTGGCCTGGAAATCGTCGAAATCCTCGCTCGCTTCGGTCATGCCGCCGCTCCCAGCAGGGACGCCAGGCGCGCCTCGGCGGCGGCGGCATCAAATGATCCGCCCGCAACCGAAAGGGCGGATGGGACGGCAAGATGGGCGAGCGCATGTTCGCTGCGCTTGAGCGCGTGGCCCTTCAATTCTTTCACTTCCGACGCCACGTCCCGCATCTCGTCCATATCGCCATTGCAGTGGAGCACCAGATCACAGCCCGCGAACTGGGCTTGTCTGGCGCGCACCGACAGGGGCCCGTCGAGCGCCTTCATCGAGAGGTCGTCCGACATCAACAGCCCGTCAAATCCTATCTCACCGCGTATCACATCCCGAATGACTTTGGGGCTGGTGGTCGCAGGTCGCTGTGGATCAATCGACTCATAGACAACGTGCGCTGTCATCGCGATGGGGCAGGTGTCAAGGCTGCGAAAGGTCACGAAATCACTGGCGGAAAGTTCCTCGGCGCTTGCCGAAACCCGGGGCAGGTTGAGATGGCTGTCAGCCCCCGCCCGGCCATGGCCGGGAATGTGCTTCATCACCGGCAGGACACCGCCATCCATCAAGCCTTCGATCTGGGCTTTGCCCAGGGCGATGACCGTGGCCGGATCGGTGGCAAAGGCGCGGTCGCCGATCACGTCATGGGCGCCCGGAACGGGCACGTCCAGGACCGGCAAGCAATCGACATTGATCCCCAGGCTGGCAAGGTCATGGGCGATCAGCCGGGCGTTGAGATAGACGGCCTCGCGGGCGGCTTCGGGACTGCTGTCATGGAGCATGCCAAACCGGGCCGCCGGCGGACGCGCATGCCAGTGGGGCGGCTTGAGGCGGGCGACCCGGCCGCCTTCCTGGTCGATGAGGATGGGGGCTTTTGCGTCGCCCACCGTCTCACGTAATTCCTGAACCAATGCGATGACTTGGCCTGCGTCGCTGATGTTGCGTGCGAAGAGAATGAAGCCCCAGGGCCGCACCTCCTGGAAAAAGCTTTTCTCCGCCGCCGACAGGCTGGTGGCGGTGCAGCCATAGATGGCGCGGCTGCGCA
>DATAWO010000127.1:0-40003 GCA_036267165.1 Rhizomicrobium sp.
TCGCTGGGATAGCGCAACCCAGGCCGCGCCGCCGCGCGGCGATGCTCCGGCTTCCACATCGGCACCTCCTACGAATCAGGTGCCAATCAATGAATCACAACCGATTCCCGCGATTCAATAACTTCATGGATCGGCTCTTAGGCAATGGACAAACTTTCATCAGCGTGTCGCGCTGGGCCGCCAGATCGCCGAAGGTAAAGGCGTCGTCACCGGTCTTGCCGTCACCGCCCAGGAAATGCGCGGTGACATGATGGGCGTTGGCCAGCGCGCGCTGGATCCTGTCGGTGTCATGGACCGTCACCACATCGGTATCATCATCGCCAAAGGCGTCGCCATCAAGGATGACCGGTTTGGCGTTATCGATGGTCAAGGTCACGCGGCTGGGGCCTTCGGGAATCAGGTCGCGATGCGGCAGGAACATCACCCGGAAACCGTTCTCGGTATCGCAGTAAAGCTCCATGCGGGCGCCGCCCTTGTCGGCATCGGCCCAGGCTTCCATCATCACCCGGTCCATGAAACGATCAGGCTGGTGCGCCACTGTCCAGTCCTGATGGGGCGCGGCCTGGGCTGCGCCGCACAGCAACATCAACGGGACGAAAGCAAATCGCGTCATGGGGCTCTTGTAGCGCGCCGCCGGGCATGCGGATAGTCTTGCCGCGCGGCGGGGAGACGATCATGCAAGCCAGACCTTCATTTTTGCGGCGCCGCAATTTTCTCAAATTGATGGGGGCCGCACCGGCGGCCGGGATCTCGCCGGCCTGGGCGGCGGCGGGCGATGTGTCGCTGCTGGACCAGTCAGGCGCCGCGCCGGCCGGGCTGGCGGTGAAACGGCTGGCCGCGGCGTTGAAGGCGCATGGCGCCGCGCTGCATCTCATCTCCAGCGTCGAACAGGCGAAAGGCCTTCTGATCGTCGTCGCCGCGCCGCGTTCACCGCTGGTGGCGGATTTCCCGCCGGCCGCGGCGGATTGGGGTTCGCCCGATTGCCTCCGGCTGGTGCCGGGAAAAGTTGGCGACCATGCGGCGCTGCTGGTTTCCGCCATGGATGCGCGGGGCTTCGTCTATGGCCTGCATGAACTGGCCGAACGGGTCGAGTTCGGCGGCCCGGTGGCGCTGCATCTGGAGGAGCAGGTCGAGGAGACCTCGCCCAACCAGGTGCGCAGCGTGGCCCGCGCCTTCCTCAGCGAGATCGAGGACAAGGTCTGGTTCCATGACCGCGAGGGCTGGCGCGCCTATCTCGACATGCTGGTGGCGGCGCGTTTCAACCGCTTCAATTTCGCGCTAGGTTTTGGCTATGATTTTCCCAAGGGCGTGACCGGCGACTATCTGCATTTTCCCTATCCCTATCTGGTCGATGTGCCGGGTTATCACGTCACCATCACCCCGCCGCTCAAGCCTGGCGAGCGGAAGAAAAATCTGGAGACATTGAAGTTCATCGCGCGCGAAACCGGCGCGCGCGGCCTGGAATTCCAGCTCGGGCTGTGGACCCATGCCTGGGCCTGGACCGACAGTCCGCATTCCGACCATGTGATCGGTGGCTTGAACGATGCGAAGGGCCAGGCGGACTGGAAGCTGGGGGCGGCCTACAGCCGCGACGCGCTGGCGATCCTGCTGAAGGAATGTCCCGAGATCACCGGCATCACCTTGCGCGTACATGGCGAAAGCGGCGTACCGGAAGGAACCTATGATTTCTGGCAGACGCTGTTTGAATCCATCGCCGGCGCCGGCCGCAAGATCGAGATCGAGATGCACGCCAAGGGCATCAACCAGATCATGATCGACATGGCGGTGAAGACCGGCCAGCCGGTGAAGGTCGGGCCCAAATTTTCCGCCGAGCATCAAAGCCTGGGCTATCACCAGGCCGACATCCGGGAACTGGAAATTCCCACGCCCGAACGCATGGAACAGGGTGTGTTCGCGGTCTCCAATGGCGAACGGCGCTTCACCCGCTACGGCTATGCCGATCTATACCAGGAAGGCCGCAACTACGGCATTCTCTATCGGTTGTGGCCGGGGACACAGAAGCATCTGCTATCCGCCGATCCGCACCTCGCGTCTGCGCTGGGGCGTGCGGCCAATTTCTGCGGCGCGGATGGACTTGAGATTTGCGAGCCCTTGACCTTCAAGGGCCGCGAAGGCTCGGGTCATTCCGGTGGCCGCAACGCCTATCGCGGTGCCGATGAGGCGAAAGACTGGCGCAAATTTGCGGAGAGTTACCGGCTATGGGGCCGGCTGCTCTACAATCCGGACGCCACGCCCGATAGCTGGCGGCGCAGCCTGAAGCGCAAGTTTGGCGCCAAAGCGCAGGCTGCGGAAGACGCGCTTTCGGCCGCCAGCAGGGTGCTGCCGCTGCTCACCAGCGCACACCTGCCTTCGGCCTCGAACCATTCGCTGTGGTACGAGATGTACACCAACCAGCCGATCGTGGAGGGCACGGGCTTTGTGCCCTACACCGACACACCGCAACCGCGCGTCTTCGCCAATGTCAGCCCGCTGGACCCGCAGCTTTTTTCCACCATCGCCGAGCATGTGGACGACCTGCTGGCGGGGCGCGTCAATGCGAAATATTCGCCGGCCGAAGCGGCGGCGTGGCTGGATGCAATTTTGCAGAGCGCTCTGCCCCACATGGCATCCCTGGGTACCCTGCCGGATCCGCGAACGCGCCGGCTGGTGGAAGATGTCTGGATCCAGTTGGGGATCGCGGCATTCTTTTCCGCCAAGCTGCGCGCCGGACTTTATTATGGCCTGTGGCAGAAGGCCAAAAGCCGCGACGCGGGTGCCCGCGCCGTCGAAAGCTACGCCCGCGCGCGTGACGCCTGGGCGAAGATGGCGGAGCGCGCCAGGGGCGTTTACGCCGCCGATGTGTCCTACGGCGAAATTCCGCAGCGGCGCGGCCACTGGTCCGACAGGCTCGCGGCGATCGACGCGGACCTGGCGGCAATGAAATCCGTGGTTGCCGCTCAGCCTGGCGACGATGCTGGCGCGGCGTTTCTGCCGGCAATCACCCAGCCGCCGCAGCGGCTGATGACCCAGGCACATCACGTCCCCTCCGAGCATTTCGCGCCCGGCGCCGATCTGCCAGTGGTGCTGAGCGGGGCAGGCGATGCGTCGGTGCGGCTGTTCTATCGCCACGTCAATCAAGGCGAGCGCTGGCTTTCTTTGACCATGTCGCAGGAAGGCGACAGTTTCCGCGCCGCCATTCCAGGCGCCTACACCAACTCGCCCTATCCGCTGCAATATTATTTTGTGCTTCAGAGTGGCACGCAGACCGCGCTTTATCCGGGGCTCAACATAACCTTGTCCAGCCAACCCTATTTCGCGGTGTGGAAGCGCGGATAGAAAAAGATGTTGTCATTCCCGCGTGCGCGGGAATCCAACTTCCGTGAAGCACGTTTGGATGCCCGCTGGAGTTTATGCTCCGGCCGCGCTTCGCGCGTACCGGGGTACAGGTATGACAGTGAGGGGGGCGAACGCGTCACTATTTGAGCGCCAGTTTCTTCAAAACCGGCAGCAGCGGCTTTTCGGCTTTGGCATAGTCCTGCCAGGCCTTGCTCTTGGCAATCAACGCCGGCGCCGTGCGGACGGTGAAGCGTTTGGGATCAAGTCCCTTCTTCACCGCGCTCCATTCCAGCGGCATGGAGACAGTGGCGCCTTCTCGCGCACGTGGGCTGAGCGGCGCCACCGCCGTCGCCGTGCGATCGTTGCGCAGATAATCGAGGAAGATTTTGCCGCTGCGCTTGGCCTTGGACATGTTGAGCAGATACTTGTCCGGACTGTCGGCCGCCATGCGGGCGCAAATTTCGCGTGCGATGGATTTGGCCTGCGGCCAGCCGATAGTCCTGCCGGCGTCGAAAGGCGTCACCACATGCAGGCCCTTGCCGCCCGTGGTCTTGGCGAAGGGCGCCAGCCCCAGTTCCTCCAGCCGGTCTTTCAATTCCTTGGCCGCGGCTACCACATCACCGAAATCCAGGCCGGGCGAGGGATCGAGATCGAAGACAAAGCGTCCCGGTACATCCGGCTTGTCCGGTACGCAGTTCCAGGGATGCAGTTCGAGGCCGCCGGCCTGCGCGACGGCAGTCAAGGCCTCAACGCGATCGATCTGCAGATAGGGCTTGCGGTCGCCCGATACTTTCACCTGGGTGAACAGGTTGGATTGGCCGGGACCGGCGTGGCGCTGGAAGAAACGCTCCTTGGCCTCGATGCCGTCCGGTGCGCGCACCAGCGAGCAGGGGCGGCCCTTGATATGCGGCAGCATCCAGTCGCCCACCGTCTCGTAATAATGCGCCAGATCCAGTTTGGTCACGGGCTCGCCGTCGTTCGCCTCTGGCCACAGCGCCTTGTCGGGATGGGTGATGGGAATATTCATCACCACGCTTTCCGATTTGCTTTTTTTGACCGGTTTGCCTTTTTCAGCCTTGGGCTCGATCAGTTTCTTGCGCATTTTCGGAGTCTCGGCTTCCACGTCCCTGGCAGGCTTGTCGGCGCGCAGGCCCTTGAAGGCAGCCTGGCGCACCATGCCATCGCCGGTCCAGCCGGCGAATTCAATCTCCGCCACCAGCTTCGGCTTCAGCCAGTGGACGCCGCGCACCGGTCTGGGCGCGTTCTTGCCGGTGAAGGGCGACGCCTCAGCCGTCATCTCTTTCAGGCGCGGCATCAGCTGTTTCACCTTGCCGGCGGAATAGCCGGTGCCGACGCGGCCGACATAGATCAGGTGATCGCCGCGGTGCACGCCCACCAGCAGGGAACGGAATTTTCCCTCTGTCGTGCTCCAGCCGCCGATCACCACTTCATGCCCGGCGCGGCATTTGGACTTGGTCCAGCTGTCGCCCCGGCCGGCTGCATAGGGCGCATCCAGCCGCTTGGAGACAATGCCTTCCAGGTTCATCCGGCAGGCCGATTGCAGCACGGTTTCGCCGCCGCTGGCGAAGTGCTCGACAAAGCGCAGATGGGAATCGGGTTTTGCCGCCTTCAGCAATTCGGCCAGCCGGGCTTTGCGTGCGGAAAGGGGCAGGGGGCGCAGGTCTTCGCGTCCCTCGAACATCATGTCAAAGACGAAATCGATCAGGCCGTCCGACTTGCCGTCCGACAGGGCCGCCTGCAGTGCGGCGAAATCAGGTGCGCCATTGTGATCCAGGGCGCAGACTTCACCGTCCAGAATGCAATCGGGAAGCTTGGCCGCCGCGCCAGCGATGGCGGAGAATTTCGCCGTCCAGTCCAGCCCCTTGCGGGTGAGCAGTTTCGCCTCGCCCTTTTGCACGTGCAACTGGATGCGATAGCCGTCGAACTTGACTTCATGCACCCAGGCCGGGCCCGAGGGCGGCTGCTCCACCAGCTGGGTAAGTTGAGGTTCGACAAAGCGAGGCAGTTTCGAAACCGTCTTCGCTTTCACCACAGGTTCAGGCGTCCCTTCGTCTTTACGGCTTTTGGATTGCCACACGGCATCCGCCTTGAACGCCTTGGCGCGCATAAGGGGCTTGGGTTTCTTGCCAGTGCCGGCCTCGATCGCCGTCATGGCGCGGCCCGAGGCCACCGAATGATCCTTTTTGAGAATGATATCGCCATCGCTGTCGCGGGCGAATTTGTCATGATGCTTGATCAGGAGCCAATTGCTGCGCTTGCCACCAAATTTGTCACTTTTCATCCGGACCAGCACCCAGCCGCCATGCAGCTTCTCGCCGTCCAGGGTGAATTTGAGATCGCCCTTGGCCATCATCTTTCCGGCATCGCCCTCCGGCGCCCAGGTGCCGCGATCCCACAGCATTACCGTGCCGCCGCCATACTGGCCCTTGGGGATGGTGCCTTCGAAATCGCCATAGTCCAGGGGATGGTCTTCCACCTCCACCGCCAGCCTCTTGTCGGCAGGGTTGAGCGAGGGGCCGCGCGTCACCGCCCAGCTCTTGAAGGTGCCGTCCCATTCCAGCCGGAAGTCATAATGCAGCCGGGTCGCCGCGTGTTTCTGGATCACATAGCGCAGCGTCTTGCCGGCGGCGACGGTGGCGTGCCCGCTGGGCTCGGCGGTCACCGAAAAGTCGCGCATGGCTTGGTATTTCTGAAGCTTCCTGGACGCGCTTTTGCCGCGCGCGGCCTTTTCGACGGCTTTGCGGCTGGTCTTTTTCGCGGTCTTTTTCCCGGCGGCCATTGCGGTTGGTCCCTTTATGGAAACATAGTTCCTTTGGGCGCGTTTCCGTTCCGGTTTTTCAGGGAAAATTCCAATGGCCGCCAAAAAACCTGCAAGGAAGAAGACCCCGGCCGCCCGCCGCAAGGCGCCCGGCCATCGCGCCGCCCTGGTGCGGGGCCACCACAAGCCCGCCAATTCCAATGAGCCGCGCCTGTCGGCCCGCCCGGTCTGGCAGGGCAATCTCAGGCTGTCGCTGGTCTCCTGTCCGGTGGCGCTCTATGCCGCGACCGACCGCTCCAGCGACGTCTCCTTCCATCTTCTGAACCCCGACACCAACAACCGCATCCGCATGATCCCCACAGATCCCGATACCGGGCCGGTGGAGCGTTCGGACCTGGTCAAGGGCTATGAGATTTCCAAGAACCATTATGTCGTGCTCAGCAACGAAGAACTGGGCGCGGTTAAGCTTGAGACCACCAAGAACATCGAGATCGAACGCTTCGTGGATGTGGGTGACATCGACCGGCTCTACTGGAACATGCCCTATTATCTTTTGCCTGGCGAAAAGGGCGGGGTGGAAGCCTATAGCGTGATCCGCGAAGCGCTGGCCGAAACCGCGCGCATCGCGCTGGGCCGCGTGGTCATGCATGGCCGCGAGCGGCTGGTGGCGCTGGAGCCGCGCGGCCGGGGGATCATCGCCTATACCCTGCGCATGGGCGATGAAGTGGTGAGCCCCGCGGATGCGTTCGAGGATATTCCCGCCACCCGCCCCGGAAAGCAGATGGTGGAGATCGCCCGCAAGATCATCGAGCAGCAGGAAGGCGCTTTCGAGCCGGGGAAATTCGAGGACCGTTACGAAAAGGCGCTGCGCGACCTGATCCGGCGCAAGCAGAAGGGCGAAAAGCTCATCACCGCCGAGCCGGTGGAAGAAGACAATGTCATCGACCTGATGCAGGCCCTGAAAAAAAGCCTCAAGGCCAAGGGCAAGGCCGGCCATGCGGGCGCCAAGCGCAAGGCGCGCTAGATTACTGCCCCATTCCGGCGGCGGACTTGGCGTCGCTGGCCAGCTGGTCGGTGCAATCGGAGAGCCGGTGCTCGTTGCAGGTCTCCACGCTCTGGCCGAGCTGGTCGCCATTGCGGCTGAACACCACGGTGAAGGTCCAGGTGATGCCGCTGACCTTGAGATGATCGACCGTGATCCGGTCGGGAATGGCCACCACCAGCGCGCCGGACATGTTCCTGGTTTGCAGCACAAAAGGCGGCTGGGTCAGGGCCGCGGCGATGGCATCGTTAAGCTGCTGGTCGTTGCAGGGTTCGAAGAAGACCGAAACGGGCTGCTGCTGGGCCATTGCCGCAGCAGGCGCGAGGACGAGGGCGGGGATGAGAAGGACAAGAGTGCGGGACATGGGAATCTGGACGAGGCCGGACCCAGTTCAGGCGGCCGGAGGCCCGCTGTCCAACGACTCTTTTTTCATGAAGTCCGGTTAAAGGGGCCGCCGAAAGGGCCTCATACCATAACGGGCACTTTATAACGGGCGGGCGGCCACCCGGCCCTTTTGCTCTTGCCGGGTGCGGGGTCCCCTATAAAGTCCGCGCCATGCTGCTACAGGTCCCTTCAATACTGACAAAGGATCAGGTCGCCCACATTCGCGACATGCTGAAAGACAGCGAGTGGGTGGATGGCAAGGTCACCGCCGGGCCGCAGTCGGCGCCCGCCAAGAAGAACCTGCAGGTGCCGGAGAGCGCGCCCTCCGCGCGCGCGCTGGGCAAGATCATCACCGAGGCGCTGGGCAAGAGCGAGCTGTTCCATTCCGCCGCGCTTCCCGCCAAGGTCGTGCCGCCTTTGTTCAACCGCTACGAGCCTGGCATGACCTATGGCACACATGTGGACAATGCGCTGCGCGTCCAGCAGGACGGCGCCCGCTCGCGCACCGATATGTCCTGCACCGTGTTCCTCACCGATCCCGCCGATTATGATGGCGGCGAACTGGTGGTCGAGGACACCTATGGCTGGCATGCGGTCAAGCTCGCCGCCGGCGATGCGATCCTTTACTCCTCGACCAGCCAGCACAGGGTCAATCCGGTGACGCGCGGGGCGCGCTGGTCGTCCTTCTTCTGGATCCAGAGCATGGTGCGCGAGGAAGCCGCCCGCGGCATGCTGTTCGACCTGGACCGTTCGGTGCAGTCGCTGCGCAAGAGCGTGGGCGATACGCCCGAAGTGCTCCGGCTGACCGCGCTCTATCACAATCTGTTCCGCCGCTGGGCCGACGTCTGACGTGAACATCACCGATACCGAGATCGCGGCCTCGGCCACCCTTTATCCCCATACATTCGATGCCAAGGGCGACCGCGTCATGCTGGTGCGCCTGTCGGCGGCCGATTACCGCCTGACAAGCTTTTTCGACAGCCGCATGCTGGCGCCGGGCATGGCCGCGGCCTGGTTTGATTATATTCCCGTGGCGGTATCGGCCGGGCAGATCGCGCCCAAACCCCTGCACATGATCTTCCATACCGGCCATGTCGGCTCGACGCTTTTGTCGCGGCTGCTGGATGAAGTGCCCGGCGTGCTGGGACTGCGAGAGCCGCATCCCTTGCAGACGCTGGCCGACATGGCGGATGAAACCCCCGGCGGCGAAGCCTATCTGGCGCGGCTCAGGACTTTCCTGCGCCTGTGGTCCCGCGGCTTCGAAGCGACCCGGACGGTGGTGCTGAAAGCCACCAGCATCACCGGCCGTATTGCGCCGGATATCCTCCGGGCGGCGCCGGACATGAAGGCGGTCTATCTCGGTCTTGCGGCGGAGCCCTATATTGCCGCCAGTCTGGCTGCGATATCCGGCCCGGCCGACCTCAAGCTGTTCGAGACGCTGCGCCACAGGCAACTGTCGGCAAGGCTGGGGCGTGACCTGCCCGCCGGCGGTTCGGTCGGCGAATTGGCGGCCATCGCCTGGATGGTGGAGCACGGCAACCAGCAACAGGCGCGGGCAGCCGGAGGCCGCCGGGTGATGGTGCTGGATTTCGATACCTTGCTCGCGGACCTGGAAGGCAATCTCGCCCAGGTGCTGCGCCACTTCGATCTGCCGCCGGTCGCCGACCGGCTGGTGAAAAGTCCCGCCCTGACCCGCTATTCCAAGGCGCCCGAGCAGCTTACCTTTTCGCCCCAGATCCGCGCCGAACGAATGAAACAGACCCGCGCCCTCCTTGCGCCGGAAATCGAAAAGGGCCTGGCACTGATCAACAGATGGCAGCCGGGCTGACTTCAAGCCTTCGCCGTCACCGCGTGCGACAGATAATAAAAAAGCGCGATGCCCAGGATTGCGAGCAGGGCGGTCAGCGCAATGTCCAGCCGCGAGCCGGTGCCGGGCACGATACCGGCATCGTCGATTTCCTTGGCGGTCTTGACGAAGCGCAAGGCTGCCAGCACCACCATGGCGACACCCGCGATGATCAGAACCAGCCCGGCGAGGCGGCCGAATTCCGGCCGGCTGACGGTGATGTGACGGTCGAGCGCCGCGGACGCTGCCAGGGTCAGGAACAGATCAAAGCGTTCCACCAGGAATCCGAAAGCGGTGACCGCGATCGAGGTGCGCACCCAGGCGAGGAATGTCCGTTCGTTGGCGGCGTGATCGCTGAAATTCTTGATCGTCATCGGGCCGTCTTTCTTACGCCGGGCATACAGGGGCATGTGTTAGGGCGCGGGGGAACGATGACCGGAAACCCGGAACTTGAGAAGGGCACCGAAACCGGTGTTCCGCGTTTTTGAGGACGCAGGGTTTTTCAATGGAGCTGAAAACCATGCCTATCTCCAGAACTGTCAAGGCGCTTGCCATTTCGGCCTTTGTGGGAACGGGGGCGGCGATTGCGCTGGCATCGCCCGCTTCCGCCTATGTCGTGTGCAATGGCGAAGGCGATTGCTGGCATACCGACCATCGCTGGGGCTATCCCGGCACCGGCTATGTCTGGCACCCCGATGACTGGTATTTCCACCGCACCTGGACCGGCGACCGCTGGCGCTGGTGCGATTGGCACGAAGGCCGCGGCTATTGGCGCAATGGCGTCTGGGTGACCTTCTAGCCGTTTCGATCGTGCAAGAAAGACCCCGCGCCAGCAAAATGGCGCGGGGTTTTTTGCTGCTCAGCGGGCTATTCTTTTTCCCAATTCTTCAGCAACGGTGCCAGCGACGGCGCCAGGCGTTTCAGTTCGGCGCGATGAGATTGGGACAACTCCGCCAGCTTGCGGCTGGCCACCGGGGTCAGGGCCAGTTCGACGCGCCGGCGGTCTTTGCTGCCGATCTGGCGCGCGGCAAGGCCCGCGTCAACCAGGCGGTCGGCCAGGCCCACCGCGCTGTGCGGCTTGATTGCCAGCCGTTGGGCCAACTCACCAACCGTCAGCCGGCCGCCGCAACCGCGAAGCGCCAGCAGCGCCTGATGGTGCTGCGGCGACAGGCCGGCGCCGCGCGCTGCCTCTTCGCTGAAGGCCAGGAATTGGCGCAGCAGATAGCGGAATTCCGCCAGGTGCCGATAGTCGGCGTCGCTCAAGGGCTTACGTGAGGGGGACAAGCAGGGTCTTTCCGGGATGCCGCATTGCAATATGTCGTAGTACGATATATGCCGCCTGCGCGAAGGATCCTCTCATGTCTAAACCCCCTGTTGCCGCATTCCAAGATCATCTGGGCGACTTTACCGCCAGTCCCCGCCTGCTGCTGTTGTCGGCGATGGCCGGCATTGCCGGGCTGGGCGGGACGGTGGCGGCCTTTGTGCTGCTCAGGCTGATCGCGCTTGTCACCAACCTGGCCTACTACCAGACGGTCTCGACGGTGATGCGGGACTTCCCGGCGCATCTGCCGCTATGGACCATCGGCGTTCCCGTCATTGGCGGCCTGATCATCGGGCTGATAGCGCGCCATGGCTCTGAGAAGATCCGCGGCCACGGCATTCCGGAAGCGATCGAGGCCATTCTGATTGGCCAGAGCAAGGTCGCGCCCAAGGTCGCCATCCTCAAGCCTTTGTCTTCGGCCATTTCCATCGGCACAGGCGGGCCGTTCGGCGCCGAAGGCCCCATCATCATGACCGGTGGGGCGCTGGGCTCGCTGTTCGCCCAGCTTTTTCACCTGAGTTCGGCGGAGCGCAAGACCCTGCTGGTGGCGGGCGCGGCCGCCGGCATGACCGCGATCTTCAACACTCCCATCGCGGCGGTACTGCTGGCGGTGGAACTGCTGTTGTTCGAATGGAAGCCGCGCAGTTTCGTGCCGGTGGTGGTGGCGAGCGTGGTCGCGGCCCTGTTCCGGCCGTTCCTGATCGGCTCGGGCGCGCTTTTCCCCTATGCCGGCATTCCGCTGCTGCCTTGGTGGGGCCTTGGTCTTTGTATCGCGGTCGGCATCGCGGCGGGCCTGCAGAGCGCGGCGATGACGCTTCTGCTCTATGGCATCGAGGACATGTTCCAGCGGCTCCCCATTCATTGGATGTGGTGGCCGGCGCTGGGCGGCATCGCGGTGGGTGTTGGCGGCTATTTCGATCCGGCGGCGCTGGGCGTGGGTTATGACAATATCCGCATGCTGCTGGCCGGCGGACTGGGCACCCGTGCCGCAGCGATGCTGCTGCTGTTCAAGATGGCGATCTGGCTGATCGCACTGTCATCGGGCACCAGCGGCGGCGTGCTGGCGCCGCTCCTGATCATGGGCGGGGCGCTGGGCGCGGTCGAAGGCCATTTCATTCCCTTCGGCGATGCGGGCTTCTGGGCGCTGCTGGGCATGTCGGCCATCCTGGGCGGCACCATGCGCGCGCCCCTGACCGCGACCTTCTTCGCCGTGGAGCTGACCGGGGATACCCACATCCTGCTGCCGCTGCTGGTTGCGGCGGTCGCGGCCTTCACCGTTACTGTGCTTTTGATGAAGCGTTCGATCCTGACTGAGCGCATCGCGCGGCGAGGCCTGCACCTGACCCGCGAATACAGCGTCGATCCCTTCCTGGGCAGCCGGGTCGCCGATATCATGATCCACAATGTCGACAGCCTGCCTTCGACCATGAAGGTCGCGGACGCGGTGCGCTTCTATTCCGGCGATATTCCGCGTCACAAGAGCTATCCCGTGACCGATGACAAGGGCAGGGTGCTGGCGATGATTTCCCGGGCCAGCGCCCTGAGCTGGGCAGCCGACCCTGAGGTTCAGAACCTGACCCTGGCAGAGGCGGTTGACGGCTCATCGCTGCTCAGCGGTTATGACGACGAGATCGTGGGGGCGCTGGCGGACCGCATGATCGCCCATGATGTGGGACGCGTGCCGATTCTGTCGCGGGCGACCCACAGGCTGGTTGGCCTGGTGTCGCGGCGGGATCTGCTCAAGGTGCGCGCCAGTCTGGCGCATCAGGAGACCAGCCGCAGCCAGGGTTTTGCCTGACGCCATATGCCCCCTACACGAACATGCCCGGGACTGATATGCACGCTGGACAACAAACGGCATCATATCGGGTAGGCATATGCGGATCAGGATTGTGTTGGCAGTCGGCGTGGCATTGACCTACGCCGCGCTGACGGGACTTTCGGCCCAGACACCGGCGCCCCAGCAAGCTGACGTCGCCAACAATCCCTTCGCCAGCAATCCCGATGCGATACCGCAGGGGGCGGCGCTGTTTGATCGCACCTGTTCGGGATGCCATGGGCCGGGCGCCACCGGTGGCCGCGGCCCGGCCCTGGCCAACGGCATCTTCCAGCATGGCGGCAGCGATGATGAAATCTTCGCCACCATCAAGGGCGGCGTGCCCGGCACCCAGATGCCGTCTTTCTCCAACCTGCCATCCGACGATGTCTGGCGGCTGGTCACCTATATAAAAAGCCTGTCGGGCCAGCTGGGCGGGCAGGGCAAGGTCACCGGCGACGCCAAGGCGGGCGAGCAGGTGTTTTTCGGACATGGCGGTTGCGCCGCCTGTCATGAAGTCGATGGGCGCGGCGCCGATTTGGCCAACGATCTTTCGGCGGAAGGCGCCAAACCGGCCGGCGCAATCAGGACGGGGGTGCTGCACCAGATCCGCCGCCGTTTTGGACCGTTGCCCCACTTTGCCGATGTGACGACTGAAGATGGAAAGACCGTCCATGGCCTGGTGCGCAACGAGGATTCTTTCTACATCCAGATCGAGGCGGCCGATGGCCATTGGTCGATCTTCGACAAGAAGGATGTGAAAGTGGCGCCGGGTGGCAATGCCTGGCCCGGCGATGTCGAAACCCGGCTTTCGTCCGCCGACATCGACAATGTCGTGGCCTGGCTGGCCGGTCACAAGACGCGCAACCTGGCCGAGACCGCCAAGGCAGATCCGGCGCCGGTTCTTCCTTTCGCGCGTATCGCCCATCCCAAGGCCGGCGACTGGACCAGCTATTGGGGCGATTATGAGGGCACCCATTTCAGCACTCTGGACCAGATCACCGCCGCCAATGTGAACCAGCTGCAGGCGAAATGGATCGCGCCGTTGACGGGTACCTATACGACCGAGTCCACGCCCATTGTCGTGGATGGGGTGATGTATGTGGCGGGCGGATCGGGCGACGTCTTCGCCTATGACGCGCGCACGGGCCTGCAGATCTGGGCCTTCCACCGCAAACAGGACATCAAGAACCCCTATCAGAACAATCCCAACAACAAGGGCGTCGCGGTGCTCGATGGCCGCGTCTTCGTCGGCACGCTGGATGATCTCCTGATCGCCATCGACGCCCATACGGGACGTGAATTGTGGGAAACCCGCACTGACGACACCCTGGCGGGCTATCAGCTCACCGGCGCGCCGCTGGCGGTGGACGGCAAGATCATCATGGGCATGTCGGGCGGCGAGCTTGGCGTGCGCGGCTATCTGGACGCCTATGATCCGGCGACCGGCAAGCGGCTGTGGCGCACCTATACGGTGCCCGGACCGGGCGAGAAGGGCAATGAGACCTGGTCCGGCGACAGCTGGAAGACGGGTGGGGCGCCGACCTGGCTGACCGGCAGCTATGATGTGGGCCAGCATCTGCTGATCTGGGGCACGGGAAACCCCGCGCCCGATTACAATGCCGAGAGCCGCAAGGGCGACAATCTCTACAGCGACTGCGTGCTGGCGATCGATCCCAATACCGGCAAGATCAAGTGGCACTATCAATTCACGCCCAATGACGATCATGACTGGGATTCCACCGAGGACTATGTCCTGACCGACCTGGCGGTGGAGGGCAAACAGCGCAAGGTGATCCTGCACGCCGACCGCAACGGCTATTTCTATGTGCTGGACGGCTATGACGGCCATCTGTTGCTGGGCAAGCCGTTTGTGCGCACCAACTGGAACAACGGCTTTGGCGCCAAGGGGCGGCCGATGGTCAATCCCGCGACGGAGGCGACCCCTACCGGTTCGATTGTGTTCCCCGCCGTCGGCGGCACCAATTTCCAGGCGCCGACCTATGATGCCAAAAACGGCTTGTTCATCCTGGAATATGTGTCCTCGCAAGGCTTCGCCCAGAGCGCGCCGGTGACCTATGAAAAGGGCAAGCAGTTCCTGGGGCGCGGCGTGGGTAGCGCGCCGCAATCCGTGCCGCCGGATCAGGGCATCGAGGCGATCGACGCCAAAACCGGCAATATCGTGTGGAAATTCCCCATGGTGCGCGTCGGCCTGTCTTCGGGCCTGGTCGGCACGTCGGGCGGCTTTGTCTTCGCCGCCAGCGCCGAAGGCCAATTGCTGGCGCTGGACGAAAAGACCGGCAAACCGCTCTGGCACCTGCGCGTCAATGGTCCGGTCAATTCCTCACCCATGACCTATATGGCCGGCGGCAAGCAGTTCATCGCCATCACCGCGGCGACGCAGTTGCTGACCTTCGGCCTGCCGGACTGAGCATTGGCCCACTGGCGCCGGCCTTTGCCATCGGCATAGTGTTGGCTGAGCAAACGGCGATGGGCATGCGGATCCATGCGGAAGACTGACCGGCGCGCGGTCCTTCGGGCGTCCCTTGGCGTTGCGGCCGGCGGATTTTTTCCCTCCAGCATTGAACGCGCGCTTGCGATACCGGCGCGGGTGGTGACCGGCAGCGTCCGGGATGTGCAGCACATCGTCATCCTGATGATGGAAAACCGGGGCTTCGATCACTATTTCGGCACGCTGCGGGGCGTGCGCGGTTTTGGCGACCGCCATCCCGTGCCGCTTGAAAGCGGCAAGCCGGTCTGGTTCCAGTCCGATGGCAACAGGGAGATTGCCCCCTATCATCTCGACACGGCCACCACCAGCGCCCTGCGCGTGCCGGGAACGCCCCATGCTTTCAACAATGCCCAGGCGGCCTGGAACCAGGGAAAATTCGGCTTCTGGCCAAAATACAAGACGCAATTCTCGATGGGCCATTACCGGCGGCGGGATCTGCCCTACCAGTTCGCCCTGGCCGACGCCTTCACCATCTGTGACGCCTATCACTGTTCCATCACCACCGGCACCGACCCCAACCGGATTGCATTCTGGTCGGGGTCGAACTTCGATCCACAGTTGGCGGCGCGCGGGATCAACTGCACGGATTCCGATTCCGAGCCCGACAATCTGCGCTGCTGGATCACAGGCACGCTGCCGGAGCCCGGCTACACCTATGCCGGGTCATCCTTTTCCTGGCCCACCATACCGGAGGTGCTGGAAAAGGCCGGCGTCAGCTGGCGCATCTACCAGGACCCCAACGACAACTGGACCGGGGCGATGCATGGCGGGCTTGCCTTCGAAAGCTTCCGCACCGCCAGGCCCGGATCGCCGCTTTATGAGAATGGCATGCGGCACTGGTCGCTGGAGCAGCTTACCGAGGACGCCCGTAAGGGCCGGCTTCCGCAGGTGTCCTGGGTATTGCCGCCCATGGACTGGTCCGAGCATCCGGGACCTTCCAGCCCCGCTCAGGGTGCGGAATTCATCGCGCGGGTGCTGAACGCGCTGACAGACAATCCCGAAACCTGGAGCCGGACGGTCCTGTTTCTCAATTACGATGAGAATGACGGGATGTTCGATCATGTCCCGCCGCCGGCGCCGCCGTCCTTCAATGCCGACGGCTCACTGGCGGGAGCGTCGACCCTCAAGCTTGATGGCCAGTATTTTTCCGACCCCCAGCGCAAGCATCTTGCCCCCGATGACACCATTTCCGGCACCGTGCGCCCCTGGGGCCTGGGCCCGCGGGTGCCGATGCATGTGATCTCGCCCTGGAGCCGAGGCTGCTGGGTCAACAGCCAGCTGTTCGACCATACGTCGGTGGGACAGTTTCTGGAAAAGCGCTTCGGGCTGACCATCCCGGGCGTGAGCCCCTGGCATCGGGCCATCTGTGGCGACCTGCTGTCGGCTTTCGACTTTGTCACTCCCAACGAACGGCCGCTTCAGCCGCTGCCGGATACGCGCGGCTCGGCCGCTTTGGTGGCGGAGGCGATGAAACGCCCCAAACCGGTTGCGCCGGAAATTCCGGAAAGCCTTTTTCAGGAGCAGGGCGTGCGGCCGTCGCGGGCATTGCCCTATGTGCTGCATGTCGATGCGACCGTGCGCAATGACGCCCTGGCGCTCGATTTCCGCAACCAGGGACGGGCGGGCGCTGTTTTCCATGTCTATGACCGGCTGCACCTGGACCGGATTCCACGCCGCTATACCGTCGAAGCGGGAAAACAGATCGCGGACATGTGGCAGGTTTCCGCGGATGGCGATTATGATCTTTGGGTGCTCGGGCCCAACGGTTTTCTGCGAACCTTCAAAGGCGCGCTGTCACAAGCCGGGCTGGATGTGACACTGACATATGATCCGGCTGCGCGCGCCGTGGCGATCAATCTCAAAAGTGACAGGGAAACGCGCGTCTCTCTGGTTTCGAACGTCTACGGTCCACCCGTCACAAGACCGGTTTTTGTTGCGCCCGGCGGCAACCGGTTGGTTCATTGGAATGTCCGGCGCAGCCGCAACTGGTACGACATCACGCTGCAGAAAGACGGCTTTGTCCGCCGCTTCGCCGGCCGGCTGGAAACCGCCAGCCATGGCGTGAGCGATCCCGCCATGCATGCGGGCTGATCGGTTCGGCTAGATTTCCGCGTCGCGATGGATGTCGTGGGCGAGGATGCTCATATTGTCGGCCGGCATCGCCAGCCAGTGAGAGCGCTCCAGGGTGCGCTTGGTGTCTTCGTGGCCGCTTTGCCAGTGCTCCCGCATCGAAGTGCCGGAGAACTCGTAATCCTTGGCGTTTCCTTCATACGCCTTCTGCTGGTAGATCAGCTGCAGGATGGTGAAGGCGGGCAGCTTGGCCAGCTTGTCGCGCATCTGCTTCTCTTCGTCGGTCAGATCCTGTTCCGGCACTTTCAGCAGGGCATGATAGGCGCGTGTCTTCCAGCGCTGCAGCCGCTGGAACATGTCCGTGACCTGGCGGGTGCGCGAGGAATACATGATGTCCTTTTGGCGACCCATCACGTCCTGGATATTACGCGGCAGGGGACCGGTGGCGCTGAACAGATCGACCTGAAACACCAGCGAGTTGATGTCATCGTCCTGTGCCAGCAGATGCTGCAGCGGGGTGTTGGAGACAATGCCGCCATCCCAGAAATAATCGGTGCCGATCTGCACCGGCGCGAAGGCCGGGGGCAGGGCGCCGCTGGCCATCACATGCTCAAGGGTGATCTCATGGCGGGCATTGTCGAAAAAGGCGAAATTGCCGGTCAGCACATTGACCGCGCCGACGGAAAAGCGGCAGCGCTTTTCATTGATGAGGTCGAAATCCACCAGTTCCAGCAGGGTTTCCCGCAAGGGCGCGTTTTCATAATAGCTGGTGGCGTCCCTGGCGCCGGCGAAGGCGAACCATGGGCTGTTTTTGCGCGGCTCGAAAAAGCCCGGTTGTCCCAGCATCGTGGTGTAAAACGAGCTTGTGGCGTTGCGCGCCTGGCGGAATATGTCGCCATCAGGCGTGTAGGCCCATACCGTGCGGTCCGTGATCCTTTGCCAGAAGGCTTTCAACCGTTCCAGCCGCCGCTCGGGCGGATTGCCGGCAATGATCGCGGAATTGATCGCGCCGATCGAGACGCCGGAAACCCAATCCGGTTCGATGCCTGCTTCGTGCAGCGCCTGATAGACCCCGGGCTGATAGGCGCCAAGGGCGCCGCCACCCTGCAGCACCAGCGCGACCCGGCCGCAGCCTTTCGGCCGCCAGCCCGTGGAAGAGTTGAAGGGCATCGTTTTCGTATCCATGCCCGCATGTAATGCCGGGCTCGCGACGGCTGCGTGACAGCGGCAAAAAGCGAAATGTCATGAAACTGTCCGACACGCGTGACGTTTGGCGGGGTCAATGGGCCGGTCATACGGGGGCGGCATCGTGCCTGGACGCAAAGTCGCCCTTCTCACCGGCAGCATCATTTCAATCGACGGCAAACGGACGGCGCACGGATCATGAAAGCGGAAGACATTCTGAAACTCCCCTCGATGCCCGCGGCCGGCCCAAGCTATCCTGCCGGGCCGTACCGTTTCGTCGACCGCGAATATATGGTCATCACCTACGAGACCGATGCGGAGCTGGTGCGCGCGCATCTACCCGAACCGCTGGAAATGCCGGCCAATCCCTTTGTGCATTATGAGTGGATCAAGATGCCGGATTCCTCCGGCTTCGGCAGTTACACCGAATCCGGTCTTGTCATCCCCTGCCGCTATCAGGGCGAAGACATGAATTTCGTGGCGCAGATGTATCTGGATGACGATCCGCCCATCGCCGCAGGCCGCGAAATCTGGGGTTTCCCCAAGAAATATGCCCATCCCAAGCTTGAGATCATCAAGGACACGCTGACCGGCACCTTGGAATATGGGGGCCAGCTCGTCGCCATGGGCACCATGGGCTACAAGGCCGAAAGCATGGCCGGCAACGGTGCCGCCACCACCAGCACGCTGTCCAAGACCCAGGTCAATCTCAAGATCATCCCGGGCATCGATGGGCAGCCTGAAATCTGCCAGCTGGTGGCGCTCAATCTCACCGAGATCACCGTCAAGGGTTCCTGGCGCGGGCCCGGCCGCCTCCATCTGGTGCCCCATGTCAACGCACCGGTGGCGGATCTTGCCGTGCGGCGCGTGGTCGAAGCGCATCATTTCATCGCCGATCTCACGCTGCCCTATGGCAGGGTGCTGCACAATTATCGTCTGCACGCATGACGGAGCGGGCGGTGGCAGGGCGGACAACGGGAAGAATGCCGCGCTTCCTGCGGCCCATGACCAGCCGGCCGCATATGCTGATCTCCCTGGCCGTCGGGCTTGTTCTCTATTTCGCCTCCGCGCCCTGGGCGGCGCGCGCGGTGACGCGGGTCCTGATCGGCTGGGACGGCGGCGTGCTGACCTTCCTCTTCCTGTCCATGCATTTCATGTCCTGCGTGGATCACGACCTGCTCAAGCGCCGCGCCATAGAGCATGACGAAGGCGGCCATCTCATCCTTATACTGACGATCCTGGCCTCGATCGCCAGCATCGGCGCCCTGATCGCGGAATTGTCGGCCGCCAAAGGTTATCCGGGCGCGCCGCTGCGCATTGGCCTGGCCGCGGGCACGGTCGTGATCTCATGGCTGTTCACGCAGATCGTCTTCGCGATCCATTATGCGCATGTCTATTACCGGGCCGAGGAAGAGGGCGCCCGCCATGAGGGTAGCCTGGAATTCGGCGACCCGGACGAGCCCGACTATTGGGATTTCGTCCACTTCTCGCTGGTGATGGGCGCAACGGCGCAGACCGCCGACATCGTGATCCGGTCCAAGCGGATTCGCAGGATCGCAACGGTCCATACCCTGGTGGCCTTTGGCTTCAACACGGCCATTCTCGCCACCATGATCAATCTTGCGGCCAATCTCTTCTGATCGGGCGGCTTGACCGGCCGCGGGCGCCGAACCCTGGAACTTGTCTGGATTTTTGCGACGCCGCTTTCTGGAACGAAATCCGGGCCTTACCGTTGTTCTGCGCGATTGCGTACCAGAAGTGGGCCAGTGACTGACAAACACATTAACGAGGCTGACTACTATCATGCCCGCGCCGCGGACATGATGGCAAAGGCCCAGACAGCCCCCAGCAAAGCGATACGTGTCGCTTACCTCAATCTCGCCCGGATATGGGCGCGCAAGGCTGCCGCCCTGGACGAGGAATGGCGGAAATCCCACCCCTCTGGCCACAGCGAGGCGCCGGGATCCGCAGCCGCCGGGCCGAAAAACTGAGGCGCCCCGCATCCCGCTGGAACTTTTGTCTCGGGCCGGCGTTGCGCTTCTGATCTGCCGAGTTCCATTGGCATTTCGGGGGGCTTTAGGTGGCGTCAGGTTTCCAGAGCCGGGACGTGGGCTTTTGGCGGCCGGCCCCTGCTGCCCTCCAAGGTAATTTCTTAAAATTGGGGGCATCATGAGGCGGGAACGCAATACGCCGGACAGAATCAGTGAAGCGGTGAAAGCTGCTGCGCCGGTCCCCAAGCTGAATGGCCATATCGACCCGGCCGCGCTGCCGCCATTTGCCCTTGAACAGCTTCTGGCCGCCCTTCAGGCCGTCCAGGCCGGCGACTTCTCCGTCCGGCTGCCGGGCAACCAGACGGGACTGGGCGGCAAGATCGCCGACACATTCAACGACATCATCGCCACCAACCAGCGCATGGCGCAGCAGCTTGAGCGCGTCGGCGATGTCGTCGGCAAGCAGGGCAAGACCCGCCAGCGGGTGACGATCGGCTCCGGCAAGGGCGCCTGGGGTGAAATGGAAGCCTCGGTCAATACGCTGATCGACGATCTGTTGTGGCCGACGGCCGAGGTGACGCGCGCCATCGCCGCCGTCGCCAAGGGTGATCTGCTGCAGACGGTGAATATGGATGTGGACGGCCGGCCGCTGAAGGGCGAATTCCTGCGCTCGGCCAATATCGTCAACACCATGATCAAGCAGCTCAGCGTCTTCACTTCGGAAGTGACGCGGGTGGCGCGCGAGGTGGGCACCGAAGGCAAGCTGGGCGGCCAGGCCAAGGTCACCGAGGTGACCGGGGTGTGGAAAGACTTGACCGAGAGCGTCAATTCCATGGCTTCCAATCTCACCGCCCAGGTGCGCAATCTGGCGGAAGTCACCATCGCGGTGGCCAATGGCGACCTGTCCAAGAAAATCACGGTCGACGTGCGCGGCGAGATCCTGCAGCTCAAGGAAGCCATCAACACCATGGTGGACCAGCTGCGTTCCTTTGCCTCGGAAGTGACGCGGGTGGCGCGCGAGGTGGGCACCGAAGGCAAGCTGGGCGGCCAGGCATTGGTGCCCGGTGTCGCCGGGACGTGGAAAGACCTGACCGACTCGGTGAACGCCATGTGCGGCAACCTCACCGACCAGGTGCGCAACATCGCGCAGGTGACCACCGCGGTGGCGCGGGGCGACCTGTCGCGCAAGATCACCGTCAGCGTGCAGGGCGAAATCCTGGAATTGAAGGACACTATCAACACCATGGTGGACCAGCTCAATTCCTTTGCCTCGGAAGTGACGCGGGTGGCGCGCGAAGTGGGCACCGAAGGCAAGCTGGGCGGCCAGGCGCAGGTGCCCGGTGTCGCCGGCACCTGGAAAGACCTGACCGACAATGTGAACTTCATGGCGTCGAACCTGACGGCCCAGGTACGCAATATCGCCGAAGTGTCGACCGCGATCGCGGGCGGCGACCTGTCCAAGAAGATCACCGTCAATGTGTCGGGCGAAATCCTGCAGCTCAAGGAAACCATCAACACCATGGTGGACCAGCTCAATGCCTTTGCGGGCGAGGTGACACGCGTGGCGCGCGAAGTCGGCACCGAAGGCCGGCTGGGCGGTCAGGCCAACGTGCTGGGGGTGGCTGGCACCTGGAAAGACCTGACCGACAGCGTGAACTCGATGGCGTCGAACCTCACCGCCCAGGTGCGCAATATCGCCGAGGTCTCCACGGCTATCGCCAATGGCGACCTCTCCAAGAAGATCACCGTCGACGTGAAGGGCGAAATCCTCCAGCTCAAGGAAACCATCAATACCACCGTCGACCAGCTCAACGCGTTTGCCTCGGAAGTGACGCGGGTGGCGCGCGAAGTGGGCACCGAAGGCAAGCTGGGCGGCCAGGCGGTGGTGCGTGGCGTGGCCGGCACCTGGAACGATCTGACCGACTCGGTCAATTCGATGGCCTCGAACCTCACCGCCCAGGTGCGCAATATCGCGGAAGTGGCGACCGCCGTGGCCAATGGCGACCTGTCCAAGAAGATCACGGTCAATGTGTCGGGCGAAATCCTGCAGCTGAAACAGACCATCAACACCATGGTGGACCAGCTGAATTCCTTTGCCTCGGAAGTGACGCGCGTGGCGCGCGAAGTCGGCACCGACGGCAAGCTGGGCGGCCAGGCCGAAGTGCCCGGTGTCGCCGGCACCTGGAAGGATTTGACCGACAGCGTGAATTCCATGGCCGGCAACCTGACGGCCCAGGTGCGCAACATCGCCGAAGTGGCGACCGCCATCGCCGATGGCGACCTGTCGCGCAAGATCACCGTAGATGTGCGCGGCGAAATTCTTCAACTGAAGGAAACCCTCAATACCATGGTCGACCAGCTCAACCGCTTCGCGGGCGAAGTGACCCGTGTGGCGCGCGAGGTAGGCACCGAAGGCCGTCTGGGCGGCCAGGCCAATGTGCCCGGTGTCGCGGGCACCTGGAAGGATCTGACCGACTCGGTCAATTCGATGGCCTCGAACCTCACCGCCCAGGTGCGCAACATCGCCGAAGTGACCACCGCGGTGGCGCGCGGCGACCTGTCGCGCAAGATCACCGTGGACGTGAAGGGCGAAATCCTGGAGCTGAAAAACACCATCAACACCATGGTGGACCAGCTCAACGCCTTCGCCGCGGAAGTGACGCGCGTGGCGCGCGAGGTGGGCACCGAAGGCAAGCTGGGCGGCCAGGCGCAGGTGCCCGGTGTCGCCGGCACCTGGAAGGATTTGACCGACAATGTGAACTTCATGGCCTCGAACCTGACGGCCCAGGTGCGCAACATCGCCGAAGTGGCGACCGCGATCGCCGGCGGCGACTTGTCCAAGAAGATCACGGTGGACGTGCGCGGCGAAATCCTGCTGCTGAAGGACACGCTCAACACCATGGTGGAGCAGCTCCGCTCCTTCGCCGCGGAAGTGACGCGGGTGGCGCGCGAGGTGGGCACCGATGGCCGGCTGGGCGGTCAGGCGGTGGTGCCGGGCGTGGACGGCACCTGGAAGGATCTGACCGACTCGGTCAACTCCATGGCCTCGAACCTGACGGCCCAGGTGCGCAACATCGCCGAAGTGACCACGGCGGTGGCGCGCGGTGACCTGTCGCGCAAGATCACCGTGGATGTGAAGGGCGAAATCCTGGAACTGAAAAACACCATCAACACCATGGTGGATCAGCTCAATGCTTTCGCCTCCGAAGTGACGCGGGTGGCGCGCGAAGTGGGCACCGAAGGCAAGCTGGGCGGCCAGGCACAGGTGCCCGGTGTCGCCGGCACCTGGAAGGACCTGACCGACACCGTCAATGTGATGGCGGCCAATCTGACGGAACAGGTGCGTGGCATCGTCAAGGTGGTGACCGCGGTGGCGGACGGCGAGCTCAAGCAGAATCTCACCGTCAAGTCCAAGGGCGAGGTGGCAGCGCTGGCCGAAACCATCAACAACATGACCGCGACGCTTGCGACTTTTGCGGACCAGGTGACCAGCGTGGCCCGCGAAGTGGGTGTGGAAGGGCGGCTGGGCGGCCAGGCCAACGTGCCCGGCGCGGCCGGCACCTGGAAGGACCTGACCGGCAACGTCAACCTTCTGGCGGCCAACCTCACCACCCAGGTCCGCGCCATCGCTGTAGTGGCGACGGCCGTGACCAAGGGCGATTTGACGCGCTCGATCAAGGTGGAAGCGCGCGGCGAAGTGGCCGAGCTCAAAGACAATATCAACACCATGATTGACAATCTGCGCCTGACCACGGAGCGCAACACCGAGCAGGACTGGCTCAAGACCAACCTGGCCAAGTTCACCAACATGCTGCAGGGCCAGCGCGACCTGGGCGCGGTGGGCAAGATGCTGCTCGATGAACTGACCCCATTGGTCAATGCCCAGATGGGCGTGATCTATCAGATGGAAGAGGGCGAGCGGGCGGCGCTGCGCCTGCTGCATTCCTATGCCGGCCAGCAGGGTGATGGTTATCCGACATCCTTTGTGGTGGGCGAGGGATTGGTCGGGCAATGCGCCGCGGACCGGCGGCCCAAGCTGATCACCAACGTGCGCAGTGCGTTGCCGATCAGTTCGGCGCTGCTGCAGGTCACGCCCAAAAGCATCGTCGTGCTCCCGGTCCTGTTCGAGAATCAGGTCAAGGCGGTGATCGAACTGTCCTCGCTGTCGGACTTCACGCCGCTGGAAATCGCTTTCCTGGAGCAGCTGACCGCCAATATCGGCATCGTGCTGAACAGCATCGAGGCGACCATGCAGACCGAAGGCCTGCTCAAACAGTCCCAGCAGCTGGCCGGCGAGCTTCAGACCCAGCAGAAAGAATTGCAGCAGACCAACGACCAGCTGGAACAGAAGGCGCGCGAGCTTGCGGAACAGAATGTCGAAGTGGAACGCAAGAACCAGGAAATCGAGCAGGCCCGCCGCGCGCTGGAGGAAAAGGCCGGCGAGCTGGCGCTGACGTCCAAATACAAGTCGGAGTTCCTGGCCAACATGAGCCACGAGCTGCGCACGCCGCTGAACTCCATCCTGATCCTGGGCCAGCAGCTGGCGGACAATCCCGACCAGAACCTGACCCTGAAACAGGTGGATTTCGCCCGCACCATCCATGGCGCCGGCACCGACCTGCTCAACCTGATCAGCGACATCCTGGATCTGTCCAAGATCGAATCCGGCACCGTCACCGTCGAGGCGGAGGAAATCGGCTTCGCCAATGTGATCGAGGCGGTGGCGCGGCCGTTCCGGCATGAGGCCGATGCCCGGCATCTGAATTTCAAGGCCCATCTCGACCCCAGCCTCAATCGCACCATTCTCACCGACTCCAAGCGGTTGCAGCAGGTGCTCAAGAACCTGCTCTCCAACGCCTTCAAGTTCACCGCCCAGGGCCAGGTCAGTCTCAGGGTCAGCGCCGTCCATGAAGGCTGGAGCCCGAGCCATCCGTTGCTCGGACAGGCCGCGAACGTGGTGGCATTCGAAGTCTCCGACACCGGCATCGGCATTCCGGTGGAGAAGCAAAAACTGATTTTCGAGGCTTTCCAGCAGGCCGACGCCAGCACCAGCCGCAAATATGGCGGCACCGGCCTGGGGTTGGCGATCAGCCGCGAGCTGTCCAATCTTTTGGGCGGCGAAATACAGCTGCGCAGCACGCCCGGTGCGGGCAGCACCTTCACCTTGTATTTGCCGGTGCGCTATGTCGGCGCCGCGAACGTGGCGCGGCCCGCGCTTCCTTCCGCCGGACCCGTCCTGTCGGAACGTATTGTGGAACAGATCGCGGACGACCGCGACAATCTCGCGCCGGAAGACACGGTGCTGCTGATCGTCGAGGATGATCCCCATTACGCCCGCATCCTGATGGACATCGCCCATGAGGAAGGATTCAAGGTGATCGCCGCCAGCCGGGGCGAGGACGCTCTGGAACTGGCGGAGGAATATACCCCCGCCGCGGTGTCGCTCGATATCTTCCTGCCCGACACGCTGGGCTGGACGGTGATGAGCCAGCTCAAGCAGAACCCGAAAACGCGTCATATCCCGGTCCAGATCATCACCTTGGACGAAGACAAGCAGCATGCGCTGGCGCGGGGCGCATTTTCCTTTGTTCCCAAGCCGACCTCGGCGGAAGGCGTGCGGCTCGCGCTTTCCAAGATCAAGGCCTATGTGCAGCCGAGGCGCAAGCGGCTGCTTGTCGTGGAAGACAATCCCGCCGAACAGCTCAGCATTTCCGCGCTTCTGGAGCATGGCGACATCGAGATCGTGTCGGCCGGCACCGGCGCGTCGGCCCTGGACATGTTGCGGGAAAAGTCCGCCGACTGCGTCGTGCTGGATTTGCGGCTGCCCGACATATCCGGTTTTGAACTGCTGGAAAGGATGAACGCCGACCCCGCCTTGACCGACCTTCCGGTGATCGTCTTTACCGGCCGCGAACTTTCCGCCGAAGAGGAAGCCAAGCTCTATTCCGTGGCGCGCAGCATCGTGGTGAAGGGGGTGGAATCGCCTGAACGGCTGCTGGACGAAACCGCCCTGTTCCTGCATCGCAATGTCACGAACCTGCCGCGGGAAAAGCAGCAGATGCTGGAAAGGCTGACCAGCTCGGACGAAGACCTGGTCGGCAAGATGGTGTTGCTGGTGGACGACGACGCCCGCAACATCTTCGCGCTCTCCAGCGCGCTGGAACGCCGGGGCATGCGCGTGCTGACCGCCACCACCGGCATGGAAGCGATCGGAATTGTGCATTCCACGCCGGAACTGGCGATCGTGCTGATGGATATCATGATGCCGGAAATGGACGGCTATCAGACCATTTCCCGGATCCGGGAAGAGCCGGCATACCGCCGGCTCCCCATTATCGCGCTGACCGCCAAGGCGATGAAGGGCGACCGCGAGAAGTGCCTGGAAGCCGGGGCCTCCGACTATCTGGCCAAGCCGGTCAATACCGAGCAGCTGCTGTCGGCGCTGCGCATGTGGTTGCACCGTTGAGCGCGGCCGTGGAAAACAGGGAGCGCGTCAATGTGCTTCTGGTGGACGACCAACCGGGCAAGCTCCTGAGCTATGAGGTCATGCTGGGAGAACTGGACGAAAATCTCGTCCCGGTTTCCTCCGCCCGGGAGGCGCTGGCCTATCTGCTGAAGTCGGAAGTGGCCGTCATCCTGGTGGATGTATGCATGCCCGAGCTCGACGGCTTCGAGCTGGCCCAGATGATCCGCGAGCATCCGCGCTTCCAGAAGACCGCCATCATCTTCATTTCCGCCATTCACCTGGCGGAAAGCGATTATCTCAAGGGCTATGAAGCGGGCGCGGTCGACTATATTTCCGTTCCGGTCGTGCCCGAACTGCTGCGCGCCAAAGTCAGGGTGTTTGCCGAGCTGTTCCGCAAGACCCGGGATCTGCAGAAACTCAATGACGATCTGGAGCGCCGTGTGGCCGAGCGCACCGAGGCGCTGGCGCTTTCCGCCGACCGGTTGCGCAACAGCGAGCAGGGCCGGGGCCTGGCCCTGGTGGCGGGCAATATGGGGTCGTGGGACTATGACCTGGCCGCCAAGACATGGTTCTGGGACGAGGGTCAAAGCCGGATACTCGGCCTGGATCATGCGAACTTCGCTCCTTCGATCGAGAACATCTGCCGCGGGGTCCATCCGGAGGATCTGGACAAAATCCGCGACGCCTTCATAAAGCTGTCGCTGCAGAAGCCCACCTGCGAGCTGGAATTCCGCATCGTGCGGCCGGACGGGGAGGTGCGCTGGTGCACAGTGGCGGCCGCCGCCTCCTTCGACGCTTCCGGCATATTGATGCGCTATAGCGGCGTCACCACCGACATCACGGATCGCAAGGAGGCGGAAAACCGCCAGGCGCTTCTCACCCGCGAGGTCGATCACAGGGCGAAAAATACCCTGGCGGTCGTCCAGGCCATCATCCGCATGGCCAAGCGCGACAATGTCGAGGATTACATCAAGGCGGTCGAGGGACGGATCGGCGCGCTTGCCCAGACCCATGAGCTGCTCTCCCAGTCCAGATGGGAAGGCGCCGACATTTTGCGTCTTATTCTGGATGAGCTGGCGCCCTATCACAGTGAGGGGCAGCAGCGCGTCACCGCGGTAGGGCCGTCCCTGGTGCTTGTGCCTGAACAGGCCCAGCTGCTGGCCATGGCCATACACGAACTCGCCACCAACGCGGCGAAATATGGTTCGCTCTCGGTGGGCACCGGACGCGTCGATGTGAGCTGGTCGGCCTTTGAGGGAACGCTGTCCCTGGTCTGGCGGGAGACGCAGGGCCCCAAGGTCACGCCGCCCAAAAAAGTGGGCTTCGGCACAAGGATCATATCCAGCCTTGGGACCGGCCGCATGGGGCACACGGAATTCGACTGGCGGCCAACGGGGCTCACATTCACGCTGGAAATGCGGTTCGAGAATCCGGTTGCGGATATCGTCGCGGTGAAGGAAGGCGACGGCCGCGCCGGCCCCCGCCTGCTGCTGGTCGAAGATGAACTTGTGGTCGGCATGTTCATGCAGGAAGTCCTGGAGTCGATCGGATACCGGCCGACCAATCCCGTCGGGCGTCTTTCCGAAGCCATGGCGGCGGCAAAGGCCGAACGCTTCCTGGGAGCGGTGCTGGATATGAATCTGCACGGCGAAATCGTCTATCCGCTGGCGGAGCTTCTGACCGCGCAAAGCGTGCCGTTTCTCTTTGTGACGGGCTATGCGCCGCACACCATAGACCCGCGCTTCTCATCCGTTCCCATATTGCAAAAGCCGGTGCTGGAAGAGCAGCTGGCGATGGCGTTGCAAAAGGTGCTTGGCCAGCAACCGGCCCTGAACGGGCGCAGCATGGCGCTGGGCTGACGAGACCTCGGTTGTCCGGCCGCGCGCCCCGCCGAAACACCTAACGCCCACGTCACTTAGGCGAACTTGGCCTGAACGGCTGTCTCACAGGCCGTTCAGGCGCGCGGCGTCATCGTTCCCGCATATTTGCAAGGTGGGAATGGAATGGATATGAACCGTGTGATCATACTGGAAAGCTTGTTGGCGCTGGCCGCCGTCGCGGTCCTGGGGCCGGGCAGTTCGGCGCTGGTCGAGCAGGCCGCCAGACAGGCCCTGGCGTTGGTCAAGATTCGCCGCCGCCGTACGCTGCGTTAGGCAGGCAAACCATCCAGCAGCCCTTCGCTGCGCTGCAACCAATGTTGTGCGCAAACCCCGCCTGTGCCTCAATCACCGGGCTATCGGCAGCGGAGCGATGCGTGCAAGGCCTGATGCAGCGGCATGAACTGCTGATCTCTTCCATTATCGCCCATGCCGCGCGCCATCATGGCGACGGAGAAATCGTCAGCCGCCGCGCCGACGGATCGCTGGCGCGCACCAGCTATCGCGGGATCGAGGAACGCGCCCGCCGGCTGGCGGCGGCGCTGCAGGCATTGGGCGTGAAGCCGGGTGACCGGGTCGGGACGCTGGCCATGAACAGCGACCGGCATATGGAGCTCTATTACGCCATCTCCGGTATCGGCGCGGTGTGCAACACCATCAATCCGCGCCTGCTGCCGGATGATATCGCCTATATCGTCGATCACGTCGAAGACGGCGTGATCTTCTGCGATCCCCAGTTCTTGGCCCTAGTCACCGCCATCGCGCCCAGGGTGGAAGCCCTGCGCGCCGTGGTGGTATTGGCCGATGCCGCGCCACCCGCCGATCTTCCCGCCCGCGTGGCGCTGTACGGTTATGAAGACCTGCTGGCCGAGATCACGGCCATCCTGGAATGGCCGCGCTTCGACGAAAACACCGCGTCGGGGCTCTGCTATACCTCTGGCACCACGGGCCGGCCCAAGGGCGTGCTTTATTCCCATCGCGCTTCGCTGCTGCACGCCATGGCGATCAATGCCGCCGATGTGGTCGGGCTGAAGGCCACCGACCGGGCGCTGGCCATCGTGCCCATGTTTCATGTCAATGCCTGGGGCCTTCCCTATGCCGCGCCCATCGCGGGAGCGGCGCTGCTGATGCCGGGCATTCACCTTGATGCGCCGTCTTTGCTGGCGTTGATGAATGAAGAGCGCGCCACCGTCGCCGTCGGCGTGCCCACCATCTGGCTCAACCTGCTCAACCATCTGCGCGACACCGGTGCCAAACCCGCAACCCTGAAGCGCATCGTCATCGGCGGAGCGGCGATGCCGCGCGCCATGATGCAGGCTTTTGGCGAAATGGGCATCCGCGCCATTCATGGCTGGGGCATGACGGAGTCCTCGCCCCTGGTCAGCCTGAATGCGCCCAAGCCCGCTTGTCTCAGACTGGAAGGCGAGGCGCAGTCCAACCGCCGTTGCGCCCAGGGCAGGGTGGTGTTCGGCGCCGATGTGCGCGCCGAGGATGACGCCGGCAACGAGGTGCCGTGGGATGGCAAGAGCCAGGGCGCTCTCGCCTTTCGCGGCCACTGGATCGCCAGCGGTTATTACCGCATGGACCCGAACGGGAGCGACTGGTTCCCCACCGGCGATGTGGGGGTGATCGACAGGGACGGTTTCATCACCCTCACCGACCGCACCAAGGACCTGATCAAGTCGGGCGGGGAATGGATCAGCTCCATCGCCATCGAGAATATCGCCGTCGCCCATCCTGATGTGGCCGAAGCCGCGGCAATAGCCGTGCCGGATGAGAAATGGGGCGAGCGGCCGCTGCTGATCGTGGTGGCGCGTCCCGGCTGTGCGCCGCAGCCGGAAGCGTTGCGCGAATTCTGCCGCGGCAAGCTGCCGGACTGGTCGCTGCCCGACCGGGTGGTGGTCGCCGACAGCATTCCGCATGGGGCGACGGGGAAGATTCTCAAGACCGAATTGCGGAAAATCTATGCACATCAGCCATAGAACCACGCGACGGCTTTTCCTCCAGTCGGCTGCCGGCCTGTTCCTGGGTGCGGGGGGCGTCTCCGCCACACCGCGGCAAAACCCGTTCGGCGTCAAGGCGCTGTTCTTCGATGTCTTCGGCACCCTGACGGATTGGCGCAACGGCGTGGCGCGCGACGCCAGGGATCTGCTTTCACCTCTGGGTTATTCGCTGGATTGGCCGGCGTTCGCCGATGCCTGGCGCGCCCAGTATCTGCCCGTCACCGGCGAAGTGCGCAGCCGCCACCAGCCTTACGTCAAGCTGGATGTGCTGGAGCGGCGGATGCTGGACAAGATCATCCCCCATTTCGGCCTGGAGAAGCTCTCCGAAGACATGCGCCAGCGCCTGACCTTGGCCTGGCATCATCTGGATGCCTGGCCGGATGTGAATGCGGGGCTGGCGCGGCTGGGCCGCAGCTTCCTGCTGGCGCCGGTCTCCAACGGCAATATCGCGCTGATGGCGGATATCGCCAGCCGCAACCGCTGGCGCTGGGACGCGATCCTGGGCGCAGACATCGCCCATGACTACAAGCCCAACCGCGATGTCTACCTGGCCGCCGCCGGCGCGCTGAACCTGGCGCCCGCCGAATGCATGATGGTGGCGGCACACGACATCGACCTCACCCATGGCGGGGCGTCGGGTGCGGGGCTGAAGACCGCCTTCATCCCGCGGCCTGATGAATATGGCCGAGGTCATGGCGCCGAAAAACTGACCGGCCCGGTGGAGATCATCGCCGACAGCATTCCCGAACTGGCAAGCAAGCTGGGCGCCTAGGCCGCGCCTTCGCCGCGCACCTGTTTGGGCGCGTGATACCAGCGCCGCCAGGTCGCGGCGACCCACACCCGCCAGCGGTCGAGATAGAGATAGATCACCGGTGTGGTGTAGAGCGTGAGCATCTGGCTGAGCAGAAGCCCACCCACCACCGACACGCCCAGCGGCTGGCGCAGTTCCGATCCCTGGCCGATGCCGATCGCGAGCGGTATCCCGCCCATGATCGCGGCCAGCGTGGTCATCATGATGGGACGGAAGCGCAACATGCAGGCGTGATAGATCGCCTCATGGGCGGGCCGGCCCTGGCGCTGGCCTTCGATGGCGAAGTCGATCATCATGATGGCGTTCTTCTTGACGATGCCGATCAGCAAAATCACCCCGATCAGGGCGATCAGGCTGAACTCCATATGGAACATCAAAAGCGCCAGCACCGCGCCGACCCCCGCCGAAGGCAGGGTGGACAGGATGGTGAGGGGATGGACATAGCTCTCATACAGAACTCCCAGCACGATATAGATGGCGATGATCGCGGCCAGGATCAGGATCGGCTCATTGGCCAGCGACGCCTGATAGAGATTGGCGGTGCCGGCGAAATCGCCATGCACCGAGATCGGCACATTCAGATGCGCCATGGTCTGCTGGATGGCGGTCAGCGCCTCGCCCAGGGATTCGCCTTCCGGCAGGTTGAAGGAGAAGGTGGTGGCGACGAACGGCCCCTGATGGGCAATGGCCAGCGGCGTGGTGCCGGGCCCGAAGGTGGTGAAGGCCGACAACGGCACCATGGTCTCGGTGGTGGTGGCGATGGAGGCGCCGGTGGAGGAGCCGCCATGGGTGCTGGTCAGGCCGTTCAGCTGCTGGTTTTCGGCGGCTTGCGCCTGGATTGTCGCGGCGTCGGGTGCGGCGCTGGCCGAGGTGGTTGAACCCGTGGCGCCCATGGCGTTGTTGATCGCACTGTTGTTGGCTGCCGTGGAACTGACCGATGCCGTGCCGCCTGGCGCCGCTGTCGCCGGGCTCGCGGCGACCGCCACCGTGCCCGATACCGCATTGGTGGACTGGGTGCCGCTGACCGCTCCGGCCGAGGTGCTGACATAGATGTCGCGCAGGGTTTCGGGGCTCTGCCAGAAGGCGGGCGCCACCTCCATCACCACATAATACTGGTTCTTGTCCTTGTAGATGGTGGAGACCGTGCGCTGGCCGAAGGCGTCATAGAGCGTGTTGTCGATCTGGCTGGTGGTCAGCCCCAGGCGTGACGCGGTCTGGCGGTCCAGCTTCAGGTCCACTTCCAGGCCCTTGTCCTGCTGGTCGGAATTGACGTCTTCGAGCTCGGGCACGTCCTGCAGGGCAGCGGTGATCTTGGGCACCCACGCATTCAGCAGGTCGAGCGAGTCCGCCTGGATGGTGTATTGGTAGCTGGAAAAGCTCTGGCGGCCGCCCGCGCGCACCTGCTGCGCCGCCTGCAGGAACAGCCGCGCGCCCGCGATGTTGCTGAGTGGCTTTCGCAGCCGCGCGATGACCTGGTCGGTGGTGACATAATGGCGTTGGGCCGGCGGTTTCAGGGTCACGAACAGGTTGCCGGAGTTGCTGGCGCCGGTGCCGCCGGCAAAGCCGCCGACGCTGGCCACCGCGGGATCGGCATCCAGCACCTTCACGAACTGCATGAACTTCTTCTGCATCGACTGGAACGAGATGCTCTGGTCGGCGCGCAGGCCGCCCTGCATGCGGCCTTCATCCTGGATGGGAAAGAAGCCCTTGGGGATGATGGTGAAGAGATAGAAATTGAGCCCGATGGTGATGGCCAGGATCGCCATGATCGTCATGGGATTGTCCAGCGCCCAGCCCAGGGTGCGTTCATAGAAACCATGCGCGGCATCGAAGGCGCGGCGCGAGGCGCGAAACACCATATTGTCGTCATGCGCGCCGGGCGAGAAGGCGAGATAGGCGCAGATCATGGGCGTGACGGTCAGCGAGACCACCAGCGACACCAGGATGGCGATGGTCAAGGTCATGGCGAATTCGTGGAACAGCCGCCCGACGATGCCGCCCATCAGCAGGATGGGGAAGAACACCGCGATCAACGAGATGCTCATGGAAAGCACGGTGAAGGCCACTTCCTGCGAGCCGTGAAGTGCGGCTTGCATCGGGGTTTCGCCCATCTCGATATGACGGGTGACGTTCTCAAGCACCACGATGGCGTCGTCGATGACAAAGCCGGTGGAGATGATCAGCGCCATCAGGGAGAAATTGTCCAGGCTGTAGCCCAGCAGATACATGCCGCCGAAGGTGCCCAACAGCGACAACGGCACCGCCAGGCTGGGAATGATCGCGGCCTGGGCGTTGCGCAGGAAAAGGAAGACGATCAGGATCACAAGCCCGATGGCGATCACCAGGGTGATCTCCACATCCGCGAGCGCGGCGCGGATGGGAATGGTGGAATCATTCACCACCGACAGGACAATGGCGGGCGGCAGCGCGGCCTGCAGCGCCGGCACCAGCTTGCGCAACTGGTCCGCCACCTGGATCACATTGGCGCCGGGCATCTTGGTGATGGTGATCAGCACCGCCGGCTGGCCGTTGGCCACCCCCATATTGCGCACATTCTCCACCCCGTCCTGCACATTGGCCACGTCCCGAAGGCGCACCGCCGCGCCGTTGCGATAAGCGACGATCAGGTCCTTGTACTGGCTGGCCTGGATGGCGGAATCGTTGGCATTGACCTCGAAATCCTGGCCGAACTGCGAGATCGCGCCCTTGGGGCTGTTGGCATTGGTGGCGGCCAGCGCCGCGCGCACATCCTCCAGTCCGATGCCGTATTTGAACAGGGCGCGGGGGTTCAGTTCGACGCGCACGGCGGGCAGCGAGGCGCCGTTCAACTCCACATCGCCCACGCCCGCCACCTGCGACAGGCGCTGCAGCATGATGTTGGAGGCCTGGTCATAGATCTGGCCCGGGGTCAGGGTCCTGGACGTCATCGCCAGGATCATCATCGGCATGTCGGCCGGATTGACCTTGCGATAGGTGGGATTGGAACGCAGCGCCGTGGGCAGGTCGGCATGCGCCGCATTGATCGCGGCCTGGACGTCACGCGCCGCCCCGTCAATGTCACGGCTGATGTCGAACTGGAGCGTGATCCGGGTCGAGCCCACCGTGCTGGACGAGGTCATCTCATTGACGTCGGCGATCACGCCCAGATGCCGTTCCAGCGGCGTCGCCACCGTCGCCGCCATCACGTCAGGGCTGGCGCCCGCCATGGAGGCGGTCACCGAGATGGTGGGCACGTCGATGTTGGGCAGCGGTGAAACCGGCAGCAGGAAATAGGCTGTGGCTCCGGCCAGGGCGAGGCCTGTTGCCAGAAGCGCTGTGGCGATGGGCCGCCGGATGAAGATTGCAGGGATACTCATGCAGGGGCCGCGTCGTTTGGAAGGCCAGCATGCGAACAAACGCGCAAGCCACCAGTGAGGGCTTGGTAATTTTGTGCGAAAGTGTGCCGGCCCGCGTTTCCACGAAATACTCTTTCAGGGAACCGGCAGTGACACCCGTATGAATACAGCCGTTTGGCGCGCCGCGGCGTTGCCCCGTCGAAGCATCTACCGGCCCATGACAATGGCGGGGTTCATTGCGGCAGCGGGGCGGAGAGATTGTAGAGCAGCACAGGGCTCATGGTGGTGCTGGCCAGGAGCCGGTTGTCCGGCAGCAGCGTGATGCCAGTGGGTGTGATTTCGGGCGGCGTGGTCAGGCGATAGAGCGCCCTTACATGCAGGTCGCTGTCATCCAGCAGCAAGACGATCTGGCCCGAGAGCATCAGAAAGCCTTCTGGCATGGCGGCAATCGCGGCAGGCGCGCAAGAGCCGGGCAGGGTGTGCGCGGCAAGGTTCGCGCCGGTGTTGGCGTCGCGCAGGGTCAACATCCAGGCGGCTGCGACCTGCTTGCCGGCGAAGGGGATGTCCTGTTGCTGCGCCTGCAACAGCTTGTCACCCGAGCGCAAGGTCATGCCGCCAGGAGACGCATGCGTGGATTGGGGCATGCCATCGGCCATCGCCGCCGCGGCATCGGGATAGACGGTCGTGGGTGCAAAGCTCATGCGCGGCACCGGGCCGGCCGCGCAGGCATCGGCGCTTTCCGCATTGGCTACCGCCGACCAGCGCGCCTTGAGATCATTGAATATGCCGGCGAAAGGATCGGCCCCTTGCGCGTCAGCCGGAATTGCCAGCGCCGCAAGCAGAAGGCCGGGCAGAACCAGCCGCCACATCAGGTGTCAAGCGCTTCCCAGCCATTCTGGGTCAGCGCCTCCAGCGGCGAGAAGCGGATCTTGTAATCCATCTTCTCACTACCGCGCACCCAATAACCCAGATAGACGTAAGGCAGGCCCAGCGCGCGCGCCGCCCTTACATGATCCAGGATCATGTAGGTGCCAAGGCTTCTGCCATCCTCGCCGGGATGAAAGAAGGAATAGACCATGGACAGCCCGTCCCTGAGCCGGTCGGTGAGGGCGCAGGCCAGAAGCGTTCCCTCGGCGCCGCGATACTCCACGATATGGGTGTCCACCGGCGTTTCCTCGACCATGGCGACATAGTCGAACAGGCCCATGTCGCTCATGCCGCCGCCGGGATGGCGCGAATCCAGATAGGTGCGCAGCAGCGCGAACTGCTCGCGGGTGGCTTCCGCCGCCACTTCGGCGCGCGCCAGGTCGTGGCCGCGGCGCAGGATGCGCTTCTGGCTGCGGCTGGGCTTGAACCGGTCGGTCCTGATGCGCACCGAGACGCAGGCCGAACAGCCTTCACAGGCCGGGCGGTAGGCGATGGACTGGCTGCGGCGGAAACCGGAATGGGTCAGCGCTTCCGACAGGGGCTGGGCCAGATTGCCGCCAAGCCGCGCGAACACCTTGCGCTCGGTCTTGCCCGGCAGATAGGGGCAGGGCCCGCCGGGGGTGAGAAAAAACTGGGGTATGCGGGTACTACGCTGGTCGGTCACGTTCCGGAAACCTGCCCATTTCCGACTCAAGTATGGCGGAGCCCGTGCATTCGCGCAGCTTTAATATTTGTCGTCCGAACAGATTTTTCTGTTTAAAGCCCGGTGTTTGTTGGCGCCGGCGGTGCTTCTTTCATGAGCAGGATGGAAAGCCTGCGGTTGGCGCTGGCATTGGGGTCTTCGGGCAGGAGCGGCTCGGACCCCGCCTTGCCCGCCACTTCGTAGATGCGGTCGCTGGACAGGCCGCCCGCCTGCAGCATGGCGCGCGCCTGGTTGGCGCGGGCCGCCGACAGTTCCCAGTTGCCACCGGTCGCGGCCGCGTCATTGCCTGCGGTATGGCCGCTGATCGAGACCCGGTTGGGAAGGCTGGCGATGATGCCGCCCACCGCCGCCAGCAACTTCTTGGTGTAAGGCATGGGTTCGGTGGAACCTTGTTCGAACATCGGGCGGCCGTCCTGGTCCACCAGCTGGATGCGCAGGCCCTGCGGCGTGTTCTCGGTGATCACCTGGTGCGACAGGTTGGCGATGTCGGGATTGTTCTGCACCGCCTGATGGATCGCTTCCGCGGCATGGGCGAAGTCGCCGTCCTGGGCGGAATGGGAATCGGTGCTGCTGGTGGTGCTGGCGCCGGCGCCGCCGGTAGCCTGGCCATTGGACAGCGCCTTGGTGTCGGACGGCGGCGAGGGCGGGGACTGTTTCTGCATCACCGACTGGGCGCCGCCGGCATGGGCGCCGTCTTCGCCCATCACCTTGCCGCCCAACACGCCGCCCGAACCGGACACGGTCTGGGCGATGGACTGGGGCGCGAAATAATCGGCGATGCCGCGCTTCTGTTCCGGGGTGGTGGTGTTGATCAGCCACATCAGCAGGAAGAAGGCCATCATCGCGGTCACGAAGTCCGCATACGCGACTTTCCAGGCGCCGCCGTGATGGCCGCCATGCCCGCCTTTTTTGATGCGTTTGATTACGACCGCGTTCTCGCCGGCCATAGCCACCACCTGTCTAAATTACCCGTTGGCCTTGCGGTCTTTTCGCCGTCTCGCCTAACATCTAGTGTCCCGGTTCCGAAATCGTCTAGTCTCGATATCGGGCTCTAAGCAAATTTCGGAATCGAAGGACACTAGATACTTTACCAACTTCTAGTGTCGTTCCGGTTTCGAAGTTCGCCCGGAGCTTGATAGCGCGAGGTTGCGAACTTCGAAACCGCGACACTAGGCGATCATGCATAACCCCCCTTAACCGAGTGTGAAGCGGGGATGAATCAGGATGGCCCATGGACGCTGATGCTCCTTTTGATACTCGGGCCTTGCGCGAAGCATTGGGCTGGTTTCCCACCGGAATCGCGTTGATAACGGCGGCCCCGCCGGCGCAAGCCGGCAATTTAAAAGGAGTTGCCGAGGCGTCCCATATCGGGATAACGGTCAATTCCTTTGCTTCGGTGTCGCTGGAGCCGCCTCTGGTGCTGTGGTGCATCGACCGCCGCTCGCGCCGCTATCCGGCTTTTGCCAATGCGCCGGGCTTTACCGTTTCGATCCTGGCCGCCGGTCACAAGGCGGTTTCGGCCCGGCTCGCGGGTGCGGGCGAACATAGTCTGGACGGCATCGCGCTGATGGAAACAGAGTTGGGACCGCCGGCGCTGGCGGACTCGCTGGCGGTATTCGAATGCGCGCGCGAAAGCGTGCAGGACGCCGGCGACCACGCCATCCTGATCGGACGGGTGTTGCGCTTTGGCCGCCATGAAGGGGCGGGCGCGCCGCTGGTCTATTTCCGGGGCAGATATGGCGCGCTGGCCCAAGGCGAGCCGCCGGAAGGTGTGAACGGGCGTCGGACTACGGATCAGGACTGAAAGTGGCTCTTGGGCCGTTTTTTCTTCCCGCATGGCTATGTCAGCGTAAACATCATGGCTTAATACATTGCGCGTTAAGATAACGCTGCTTATTATCTCCCCATGAAGCACGAAATGCTTGTGGAACTCTATGACGTGGCCCGCCTGATGCGGACCCGGTTCGACCGTTGGGCCCGTACCTATGGCATGACCAGGGCCCAGGGCATCATCCTCGCCCGGCTGTCGCGCCAACCCGGCATGACCCAGAACGAAATGGCCGGCCTTTGCGAGGTCGAGCCGATCACCGTCGGCCGCCTGGTGGACCGGCTGGAAGCGAGGGGACTCTTGGAGCGCCGTCTGGACCCGTCCGACCGCCGCATCCGCCGCCTGCACCTGCTGCCGGCCTCCGAACCGATCCTGAAGGAAATCCAGCGCTACAAGGACGAGATGTTCCGCGAAATCACCGACGGCTTGGACGAGGCTACGGTCGAGATCGTCACCGACGCGCTGCTCAAGATGAAAACCCGCCTCACCATGGAGCCCGCGCCGAAAGTCGCGATGGCAGGAGAATAACATGTCCGCAGTTTCCCGAACCGTGTCCGCCTATCAGGCGGCGCCCAAGCAGGGCTGGGCTGGTGCGCTGTGGGCCGACAAGGCCCGCCTGCGCAAGCTGCTGATGTTCGGCGGCGTGGGAGCTTTCCTCGCCGTTGCCGGCGCTTTCTATCTGGCGGGCGGCCGCTATGTCGCTTCCGACGACTCCTATGTCCATGCCAACAAGCTGATGGTCTCCACCGATGTGTCGGGTCTGGTCAAGACCGTCAATGTGCGTGAAGGCCAGCAGGTGAAGGCGGGCGACATCCTCTTCACGCTTGACCCGCTGCCGTTCCAGATCGCGTTGGACAATGCCAAGGCCGCGCTTGGTTCCACCGTGCAGGATGTGGAATCCACCCGCGCCATGTATCGCGCGGCGCTCGGCCAGATCGCCGCCGAGCAGGCGCAGCTCACCGTCAACCAGCAGACTTACACACGCTATCTGGCGCTGGCCAAGCAGAACGCCATCGCCGCCATGCAGGTCGACGCCCAGCGGGCCTCGGTGCTGAGCGCCCAGGCGACGCTGGCCTCGCTGCAGCAGACCGCGGCCACCCAGCTGGCCAAGCTGAACGGCAATCCCAATATCCCCGCCAGCCAGACGCCTGATTACATGAAGGCCAAGGCGGCGGTGGATGAAGCCCAGCGCCAGCTCGATCACGCCACCGTGCGCGCACCCTTCGCCGGCACAGTGGGCGAGGTGGACTCGCTTCAGCCCGGCACCCTGGTCGTCTCCGCGCTTTCGGCCTTCACCACCACCAGCGCAGTGGGCCTGATCGGCAAGGATGTCTGGATCTCCTCCGACATGAAGGAAACCGATCTCACCCATGTCCATCCCGGCGCGCCGGTGGACATCACGGTCGACACCTATCCCGACTGCAAATGGAGCGGCCATGTCGATGCCGTCAGCGCGGGCTCGGACTCCAGCTTTTCCGCGCTGCCGGCCGAGAATGGTTCGGGCAACTGGGTCAAGGTGGTGCAGCGCATTCCTGTGCGCATCGCCATCGACAAGAGCCAGTGCGACCGCCCCTTGCGCGCAGGCATGAGCACGGTGATCTCGATCGACACCGGCAAGCGCTGCATTGCCCGCCTGATGGACGAGTTCTGAGCCGCCGATGACGCAAGCCCACACGCCCCACCAGGCCCATGTCTATGACAGCAAGGTCGCGGAATGGGCGGTGCTGATCGGCTCGATGGCGGGCGTGCTGATGCAGGCGCTGGACACCAC
>DATAWO010000128.1:0-14831 GCA_036267165.1 Rhizomicrobium sp.
GACGAAAATAGCTTGGAGTTGCCGGCTGTAGATGGCGACTGGATTATCGAAGCCGCTACTGACGAAGGACTGCGGATCAGGGGCGTTCAACTGCCGTATGTCGCGACCCTCGGCTATGATCACATTCATTACTTTACAAGCAACCCCGATCGCAAGGACGGCGGCCTTCAGTTCGGCTTTCTGACACTTTGCGTGCAGATTTATTTGCAGGGCTGCGCATTGCGGGTACGTCCGACATTGCGACCGGGCGAAAGTCTGCCTCCACCGACCGTCACGATCACTGAGAAATGCGTCGACTTCAATTATCCGACTGCATCGGGGTTGCAGGGCCGACTGAACGATCTTGGTTTCCAGATTGGCTGGGCCCAGGAACGAAATGTAGCCCAACGCGTGGAGATAGACGGCTGGCAGATCGTGACCGAGCCTGACGGCCACGGAAATTTGACGAGCTACCGTGTGAAGGACCGGCCACACGATCTCATCCTTCTCCGGAGGAAAATTCATTAATCCGTCCAGAGCGTCCGCGGCGATGATGATCGGCTATAACTGGAACCATCCCTTGTCGAGAGTAGGACGCCCCGCCAATTTGTGCGCCAACAGACGCGACAATGGTGGAAAGGTCGTCCGATAGACCCCCTTCGGCCTTCGTCGGCGGCACAGCCAAGATACTTACATCAATCAAAATCTGCCGCGCAACCGCCCGAAGTACGCTCCACTACGCTGGAGTAGCCGCCCTCTTGTATTTGCTCGCTAGACCACGCCGCCCATGAAAATAGGCTTTTCTTTCGTGCTAAAGGTGCTCAGATGGCTCCGTCAAAGGCACTTCGAAAGACACTTCAGCGAGATGGGAGATGGGAGATGCAATGAGAAGGTGAGATAGAAGAAAGAAACATCGGAAACATAGTGGTCGACGATGATACGATTTAATCACGAGTGCGAGAAACTACGCAAAACTGCGATTGCGTAGCTGATTCTCGTTTACTTACTCCCACTCAATCGTCCCAGGCGGCTTGCTCGTGATGTCGTAAACCACCCGGTTGATGCCGCGCACCTCATTGACGATGCGGGTCGCCGTGCGGGCCAGGAAGCTGTGCTCGAAGGGATAGTAATCCGCCGTCATGCCGTCGCTGCTGGTGACGGCGCGCAGCGCACAGACATGGTCATAGGTACGGGCATCGCCCATCACCCCCACGGTCTTGACCGGCAGCAGCACGGCGAAGGCCTGCCAGATCTTGTCGTACAGACCGGCCTTTCTGATCTCGTCCAGATAGATGGTGTCTGCCTTGCGCAGGATCTCGAGCTTTTCCTCGGTGATCTCGCCGGGAATGCGGATGGCCAGGCCCGGTCCCGGAAAGGGATGGCGGCCGACAAAGGCCGGCGGCAGGCCCAGTTCGCGGCCCAGCGCGCGGACCTCATCCTTGAACAGTTCGCGCAGCGGCTCGACCAGCTTGAGCTTCATGTAATCGGGCAAGCCGCCGACATTGTGATGGCTCTTGATGGTCACCGACGGGCCGCCGGTGGCCGAGACGCTTTCGATCACATCGGGATAGAGCGTGCCTTGGGCCAGGAATTCCGCCCCGCCCACCTTGTGGCTTTCCTTGTCGAAGACATCGATGAAGGCGGCGCCGATGATCTTGCGCTTCTGTTCCGGATCGCTGACGCCCGAAAGCCGCGAAAGAAACATCTCGCGCGCGTCGGCATGGATCAGCGGGATGTTGTAATGGCCGCGGAACAGGCTGACGACCTCATCCGCCTCGCCGGCGCGCATCATCCCGGTATCGACAAAGATGCAGGTGAGCTGGTCGCCGATCGCTTCATGGATCAGCACCGCGGCGACAGACGAATCCACCCCGCCTGACAGGCCGCAGATCACCTTGGCCTTGCCCACCTGCTTTTTGATCTTCTCGATCATGGCGGTGCGGAAGGCGTGCATGTTCCATTCCGGCGCGATGCCGGCGATGGTGCGCACGAAATTGGCAAGCAGCGTGCTGCCGCGCGGGGTGTGCGCCATTTCGGGATGGAACTGCACGCCATAGAATTTGCGCGTCTCGTCCGCGATCACCGCATAAGGCGAGGATTCGCTGGTGGCGATGACGGAGAAGCCCGGCGGAATGGCGGTGATCTTGTCGCCATGGCTCATCCATACCGGCTCGCTGCCCGTCTCCGCCAGGCCTTCCAGCAGCGGCGACTTGGCATTGACATGGATATCGGCGCGGCCGAACTCCTGGTTGTGGCCGCCTTCGACCTTGCCGCCCAGCTGCGCCGACATGGTCATCTCGCCATAGCAGATGCCCAGGACCGGGACGCCGGCCTCGAACACCGCTTGCGGCGCGCGCGGCGCATCGTTTTCGTAAACCGATGCGGGGCCCCCGGACAGGATGATGGCGCGCGGTTTCTTGGCCAGCGCCTCATCGGCCTTGTTGAAAGGCACGATCTCGCAATAGACGCCGGCCTCGCGCACGCGCCGCGCGATCAGCTGGGTGACCTGGCTGCCGAAATCCAGAACCAATACGCTCATTGCCAAACGCTCATTGCCAAACGATCATTGATTGGCGCGGGCTGTGTGTTCGGGATGATCGCGGTTGAGCGCCGCCAGGGCCTTCAAGGCATTGGGCTCCACAGGGTCGATGCCCAGGGCTTCGTCATAAAAGGAGCGGGCATAGTCCGGCTGTCCGGCCTGGGCATAGATGTCGCCCAGCGCGACATAGGAGGTGGTCCGCGCCGGATCGGCGACAATCGCCGACTGGGCCAGGCGGACCGCGAGTTCGGTGTCGCCCTTGCCGACGGCGTCATGCGCCTTGGACAGCAGGGATTCCACCGTTATCGGCTGTTCGACGGGCTTGGGATGTTTGGCGGTGGCGGCCCAGACGCCAGTGGACAGGGCGCCTGAAGACAGGGCGCCGGTGGACAGCAGCAGGACAGCCAAAGCGGGAATCAAGCGGGGCTTCATGGGCGCAACATAAGACATTTTGGCCGCCTCTAACCATGCGCCAAATGACCATCAGCCGCGCCTGAAACCGGCGCAATAAAAGCCGTCGGTCCCGGTCAGGCCAGGGCTGGCGCGGAAGTCCCGCGACAGGCCCGGCGGCGGGTCACCCCCGCCGGTTTCAGGCCAGCTTTCCCGCAAATCCAGGGCCAAAAAGTCCGGCCGGCGGGCCTTGAAAGCCTCGGCCCGGTCCTGGTTTTCGCGCTGCAGGATGGAGCAGGTGGCATAGATCAGCCGGCCGCCCGGCCGGACCAGAGCCGCGGCCTGGTCCAGCAGTCCGTCCTGAATATCCGTCAGTTCCGCCAGCCGGGCCGGGGTCAGCCGCCAGCGCAATTCGGGCTGGCGCCGCCAGGTGCCCGTGCCGCTGCAGGGCGCGTCCACCAGCACCAGGTCGAACACCCCTTCCGGCCTGGCATGTTCCAGCGGCAAGGTCCTGATGATGGAGACGCCGGCGCGGGCGGCGCGTTTCTGAAGTTCGAACAGGGCCTCGCCCCGCACGTCGCAGGCGATGATCTCGCCATGGTCCTGCATCGCCGCGGCTAGCGCCAGGCTCTTGCCGCCCGCCCCCGCCGCCAGATCCAGCACACGTGTGTCAGGTGCAGCATTGCACAGGAGTGAAGCGATCTGCGCCGCCTCGTCCTGGAATTCGAAGGCGCCGGACTCGAACAGGGATGACTGGAACAATCTGGGCACTTCCTCCGCGATGCGGATGCCGTGCGGCGCATAAGGCGTGGGCGTGGCCGCAATGCCATCGGCCCGCAGCGCGGCGATCACATCGTCGCGGGTTGCCTTCAGCGTGTTGACCCTGAGATCGGCCGGGGCGCGCGGGATCAGGGCCGCCATCGCCTGTGGCAAGCCATCACCGAAGGCGCGGACCAGTTCGGGCTCCAGCCACTCAGGATATTCTCCCAGCACCCAGGCGGGCGCAGGCTGCGGCGAGGCCGCGATGGCGGCGCGTTCCGCATCGGTCAAGGAGGCCGGCCCATAGCCGCCGGTGAACAAGGCTTCCACCTCTTCGCCGGCCTCCAGAACTGCCGCGAGGACCAGCGCGCGCGGGTCTTCGCTGCCCAGGCGATGGCCGAGCCGGGCGCGATGACGCTGGATCGAAAAAACCTGTTCGGCGATGGCGCGGCGGTCTTTCGAGCCGGCGAAGCGGCGGGTGCGAAACCAGGCCTTGAGGAAGCGGTCGGTGGGCTGGGCGGTCGCCGCCAGTCCGTCCAGAACCTCGATGGCCATCTGCAGGCGCGCGGCCGGTGTCATGCAAAATCCGTCATTTGTCGTGGGAAACCAGGGGGTTGGGCCGGAAAGACGGCATTGACCATTGCTCTTATAAAGTGTGGGCGCCGCCGAAAGCCAATCCATGCCGCGCCGTTTTTCTCCAGCCCTGAGCTTTGGCCTGTTCGCGGGGCTGGCGGGCTTTGCGGTTGCGGCCTTCTCCCCGGGCCTGCTGAACGACGCCGACACCTATTGGCACATCCGCGCCGGGGAATGGATGCTGGCGCATCACACGGTGCTGCGCGCCGATGTCTTTTCCTATACCGCCGCGAACGCGCCCTGGCACACCCAGGAATGGCTGGCCGAGATCATCATGGCGCTGGCCTGGCGGGCGGGGTGGACCGGCATTCACCTGCTGTTCGCTTTCGCCGCCGCGGTCACCGCGGGCGTGGTTGGGCACTTCGTGCGCAAGCGCGTGGATTTGGTGCCGGCGCTGCTGGTGGTGGTGCTGGGCCTGGCCTGCATCGCCGGCAGCCTGTTGGCACGGCCCCACATGCTGGCGCTGCCGCTGCTGGCGATCTGGACGGCGGGACTGGCTGGGGCGCGCGACAGCAAGCAAGCGCCGAAATGGTGGCTGATCGCGGTGATGCCGCTTTGGGCCAATCTGCATGGCAGCTTTGCTTTCGGTCTGGCGCTGGCGGCGGCGCTGGGCGTGGAAGCGGTGATCGAAAGTCGTGGCAAGGCGGCGGTGGCATGGGGGATATTCGTGGCGGCCGCCACCGCATCCTGCCTGCTGACGCCGTTCGGCCTGGATACCCTGCTGTTTCCACTGCGTCTGTCGGCGCTGCACGGGCTTGGCCATATCGGAGAATGGCAGGCCAGCGATTTCTCCCATGTGTCGGCGTTCGAGATCGCGCTGCTGGCGGGGCTTGGCGCCTTTGCGCTGGGGCGGATCAGGGTGACGCCGGTGCGGCTCCTGATCCTCTTGGGGATCGTCTGGCTGGCGCTTACCCATGCCCGTCATCAGATGCTTTTTGGCGTCACCGCGCCCCTCCTGCTGGCCACACCGTTGGCGGGCGCCTGGCCCGCCAAAGACCGGAAGGGCAATGCCCTGCTCGCGCCGCTGGCGGCGTTGGGCTTTGTCCTCCTGATCACGGCGCGGCTGATGTGGCCGGCCGTGCGCGGCGATGACCCGGTGACGCCGGCGGCCGCGCTCGCCCATGTGCCGCGCTTTGTCCGCGAGACCCCGGTGATGAATGATTATGCCTTTGGCGGCTTTCTGATCTGGAACGGCATCAGGCCCTTCATCGACAGCCGCGCCGATCTTTATGGCGACATCTTCCTGGACAATTACGCCGACATCATCCAGCCCGACAAGGATGCGCTGGCCGCCAGTCTTGCCTATTATCATGTGCGCTGGACGATCTTTTCCGCCCATGCGCCGGTGGTGAAGCTCTTGGATGCGACACCGGGCTGGCACCGTTTCTATTCCGACCAGCTTGCCGTGGTGCATGTCCGCGAGGATGCGCACCCTTGATAGAGCGCAGGTCCACGACTAGCGTGGGCTGCGTTCCTTTCAAAAAGTGTCTGCATGTCTGACGATATCGGCGGCCGGGTCAGGCTGCACGGCCTGAAAATCCTTTCCGGCAATCACTATACCCTGCGCCTGGCGAGCTTCGACTTCCTGCGCGGCGATGGCCAGTGGCAGCGCCAGGAACGGGAAAGCTATGACATCGGCGATGCCGCCGCCGTGCTGCCCTTCGACCGGGCGGCCGGCTTGGTGCTGCTGATCAAGCAGTTCCGCTGGCCGGTGTTCGAATGGGGCTGCAAGCGGCTGTTGGTGGAAGTCATTGCCGGCAAGCTGGACGGCGACACGCCGCTGGACTGCATCCACAAGGAAGCGATGGAAGAGGCCGGCGTTACCCTCTCCAGCCCGCGGCTTGTCACCAACTGCTTCGTCAGCCCCGGCGCGGTGAAGGAACGGGTGTCGCTGTTCCTGGCGGATTATGACTCCACCGCGCCGCGCGCCAAGGGCGGCGGCCATGCGGACGAAGGCGAAGACATCACCATGCTGGAAACCACGCTGGACGAAGCCCTGGCGATGACCGCGCGCGGAGAGATCGCCGACATGAAAACCATCGCCCTGCTGCAGGCGGCGAAGCTGGAACAGTAGCGCGAGCTAAATCGCTGGCATTCCCGGCGAGCGTTGCGTCGCGCCAACACTCCACTGTCATCCCCGGCTGAGCGCCGCATCGCGGCGCGAGGGGAAGGGGACCCAGGTGGGCGCCACCGTGACGGTATCAGACACCTGGGTCCCCTTTCCTCACGACGCATCGTTGATGCGTCGATCGCCGGGGATGACACTTTGGGGTAATTTGCTGCTTGTGTACGGACCCTAGTCCGCCGGTCCTTCGATGGCGACGTGGCGGCCTTCCAGCTGTTCCAGCACCCCGCCCTTGCGCAGCAGGGGCCCCATATTGACCACCGCGATGGTCTTGCCCGGCTGGTCCAACGCCGCGTCGATGGCGGCGACCGTGTCGGCGGTGTTGCGCGCGTCGATATCGCCCATCGCCTTGACCGCCGCCAGGATGCAACTGCCGAAGCGGGATTCGCCGTAATTGGCCTTCACCGTCCGGATATCGCCCACCACCCAGGCGCGTCCGGCCTTGTCGGCATGGCCCAGCGCCCAGGTCACATCCTCCACGGACTGGCCCAGGCAGACACGCTGCTGTTCCGGGCTGAGCTTCAGCACATCGCGGATCGCATCCATCGCCTCGAAACGCGTCACCGGCTTGATGGGGATGTCCTTGCGGTCCGCCAGGTCGCGGATGGTGTCGCGGTTCGTCGCCCGACAGGTTGGCTTTTTTCATCATGTCCTGCTGCAGCCTGATGGCGGCGCGGATGGGAATATCGGTGCGATAGTCGCTATCGTCGCCGCCCACCGCGTCCCGCGCGGCGATGAAGCGGGCGCGCAGGTCATCGGGCAGGCTGTCTTCCAGCACCTGCCCGCGCGGCAGGCTCAATTCGCCGCCATGCCGGATCAGGAACCAGGCGATGTCGGCCAGCCCGACATTGGCGCGCGGCGGCATCAGGATGGCATGCGCGCCGTCGAAGAGTTCCGACAGATACTGCCTGTTCCAGTCCAGGCCCTTGGGCAGCGCGCCGATCATGCCCAGCACCCAGACTTCGGAATTGCCGCGGGTGAGATGCCATACCGCGGGCCCCGGCTCGCCCTTGACGGTGATGGTTTCGATCTGGGCCCAATCGGGTTGGGTTTGTGCTTGTGCGCGAAACGGAAGTGCAATCAGCGAGAGTGCAAGGACGGCTGCTTTCCACATGCCATCCGCCGGTCCTACTCGCCGCCCGGATGATAATTCGGGGCTTCGCGCGTCACCGTCACATCGTGAACATGGGACTCGCGCAGGCCCGCGCCGGTGATGCGCACGAACTGGGCGCGCTTGTGGAATTCGTCGATGGTGTGGCAGCCGGTATAGCCCATCGCGGCGCGCAACCCGCCGATGATCTGGTGCACCACCGCGGCCACCGGACCCTTATAGGCCACCTGGCCCTCCACGCCTTCCGGCACCAGCTTCAGCGCGTCGCGCACTTCGGCCTGGAAGTAGCGGTCGGCGGAGCCGCGCGCCATCGCGCCCACGCTGCCCATGCCGCGATAGCCCTTGTAGGAGCGGCCCTGATAGAGAAACACCTCGCCCGGCGATTCATCGGTGCCGGCCAGCAGCGAGCCCACCATCGCCACATCGGCGCCCGCGGCCAGCGCCTTGGCCAGGTCGCCGGAATATTTGATGCCGCCGTCGCCGATCACCGGCACGCCCGCGTCGCGCGCCACCGACACCGCATCCATGATGGCGGTGAGCTGGGGCACGCCCACGCCCGCGACGATGCGGGTGGTGCAGATCGAGCCCGGACCGATGCCCACCTTCACCGCATCGGCGCCGGCATCGATCAGCGCCTTGGCGGCGTCGGCGGTGGCGATATTGCCGCCCGCGACCTGGACATAGTTGCTTTCCTTCTTGATCCGCCGGATCGCCTCGATCACGCCCTTGGAATGGCCGTGGGCGGTGTCGACCACGATGACGTCGCATTCCGCCTCGATCAACGCCATGGCGCGGGCATAACCGTCTTCACCAACGCCCGTCGCCGCGGCGACACGAAGACGCCCGCGTTCGTCCTTGCAGGCATGGGGATATTTCTGCGCCTTTTCGATGTCCTTGACCGTGATCAGGCCGACGCAGCGATAGGCGTCATCCACCACCAGGATCTTCTCGATGCGGTGCTGGTGCAAAAGCCGCTTGGCTTCGTCCGGCTTCACGCCTTCGCGCACCGTGACCAGCCTGTCCTTGGTCATCAGCTCGGAGATTTTCTGGCGCGGATCGGCGGCAAAGCGCACATCGCGGTTGGTCAGGATGCCCACCAGCTTGCCCGCTCCCTTGGCGTCCACATTCTCCACCACCGGCACGCCGGAAATGCGGTGGCGCTCCATCAGGGCCAGGGCGTCGGCCAGGGTGGCGTTGGGCCCGATGGTCACCGGATTGACCACCATGCCGCTTTCATAGCGCTTCACCCGGCGCACATGTTCGGCCTGTTCCTCGATGCCCAGGTTCTTGTGGATCACGCCCATGCCCCCGGCCTGGGCCATGGCGATGGCAAGGCCGGCCTCGGTGACGGTGTCCATGGCGGCGGAAATCAGGGGAATGCCCAGCTCCACCGTCTTGGTCAGCCGCGTTCTGGTATCCACTTGACCGGGAAGGACTTCCGAGGCGCCGGGCACCAGCAACACATCATCGAAGGTGAGGGCTTCGCGGATGGTCGAGCTGGTCATGCGTGCGCTCCGTTTGGAGCGCCGAGCCTGTAGCAGCGCGCCCGGCCCGGCGCAAGAGGCGGGCCAAATCATGTGTTAAACCCTTGTAAAATATGGGGTTGGCCTCCAACATGGGAACCGGCCCGGGCGATCCGCGTTATAGCGGGGTGACCGGCAATTAAGCCGAGTCCTCCCATTGCGCCCTCCAGGAGAGAGACATGAAGACATTTCGTTTTATGCTTAGCGCCGCAATTGCCGTGGCGGGTCTTGCCGTCGCCACCTCCGCCAATGCCGCCCCCCATGGCGTGCGCGTTGGCGACCTGACCTGCAACGTCGCCAGCGGCTGGGGCTTTGTGTTCGGCTCGTCCAAGGACCTGCACTGCACCTATCGCGGCAGCAACGGCCATCGCGAGCATTACACCGGAGCCATCTCCAAGTTCGGCGTGGACCTCGGCTATACCGAAGGCGGCGTCCTGGTGTGGGGCGTGTTCGCGCCCACCTCCGACATGCGCAAGGGCGCGCTGGCGGGCGACTATGTCGGGGCTTCGGCCCAGGCCACCGTCGCGGTCGGTGCCGGCGCCAATGTGCTGGTCGGCGGCTTCAACAAATCCATCGACCTGCAGCCGCTCAGCGTGGAAGGCAGCAAGGGCCTGAACGTGGCGGCCGGCATCGGCTCGATCTCGCTGCACGAAGCGGAATAAACATTTCTCGACGGCTATTTTGCGAAAGCTCCGGCGCCGCGCGCCGGAGCTATTTGCTTTGCTTAACGGTAACGGTCGCCATCATCTTGGGATGAATGGAGCAGATGTATTTGTAGACGCCGGGCTTGTCGAACTTGAACTGATAGGTGTCATTCTGGTCGAGCGCGGGTGAACGGAACAGGCCGTCGCGGCTGGCCACGGTATGGGGCTCCCCGTCCAGATTCTTCCAGGTCACGGTAGAGCCGGGCGCCACCGTGATGTCCATGGGCGAGAAATCGAAATTCTTCATCACCACCATGGCGTCGTCGGCATGGGCGGCAGGCACGGCAAACGATGCAACCAGCAGGACGCAGGCCAGGATTCCCGGTTTCATGATCAAACTCCGCGTCAGGCCAAAGTGGCGTCGGTGAGGGACAGTTTCTTCTTGCGCGCCATCGCGGTGGTAATGCCCAGCATCCCCGGCAGCTGATCGGCCGGCACCAGCAGCGGACCAGGTCCCGGCCCGCTCCCCGCCTGGGGTTGGGGATAGGCGGTGGAGCGGGCCGTGTGGAAGAGGATATTGCCTTCCACTTTCTGCACGATCTGGTGGATATGGCCGTTGAGCACGGTGACCGAGCCGAAGCGGCGCAGCAGATCCGCGATCTCATCGCCTTCGCCGGTGCCCCAGCCCCAGGGTTCATAGATGGTCCAGAGCGGCATGTGCGCGAAGACCACGATCGGCTGGCTGGCGGAGCGGCCCGCCAGATCATCCTTCAGCCACGCCATCTGGTCGTCGCCCAAACCGCCGAGCCCGTTGGCTTTGAAGTTCATCACATTGACCAGGGCGACGAAATGCACGCCCTGGGAATCGAAGCTGTAATAGCCGCGATTGTTCGACGGCTTGCCAAAGCGGGCGAAGAACTCCGCGCCGGGCCCGTCGGTGACGTCATGCTCGCCCGGCACCACATGCAGTTCGCTGACTTTCAGGCGCGAGAGCAACTGGTTGGCGGTGTCGAATTCGCTGGCCCTGGACAGATGACTGACATCGCCGGTGTGCAGCACCAGGGCGGGTTGTTTCGGCATGGCGTTCACCAGGTCGATGGTGCGGTTCAGGGTGCCGGCCACATCCGGATTGGCGTCCTTGTTGAAACCGATATGGGTGTCGCTGATCTGCAGGAACAGCGGCGTGCCCATGTCAGCTTGCGCCTCGGCCAGGTCGAAGGCGCTGAACACCCCACCCTGCAGGGTGAACAGGGTGCCCGCGCCCACGCCTAAGCATTTCAGGGCGTCGCGGCGGTTGGTGGCATCGGTCATGGCGCTTGTCTCCGGATTTCGGGAAGGAGACCTTGCGAATGGCAGTTTTATTCCCGCTGCGCGCGAGCGAGGCCGACGAATTTCTGGAAGGCGGCCTGGTCCACATCGGAGACCGCGGCGAAATCCAGGTCGCCGGCCTTCCAGAAGCTGGTGCGGAAACCATGGGCCATGCCCGCTCCCGGCAGATCGGCGCCCCGGTCCGGCCACGCAAACAGGTCCAGTTCGTGATTGCCGTGGCGGTAAACCATCACCGCGGCAGGCCGCCCCGCGACTTCATCCACCCGGCCGCCGGTCAGGGTGAAGCCATCAGCGGCGAAATCACTGACCGGCGGCGACAGGCCGGCATGGGCGGCGAGCCAGGGCTTGACCGTGTGATGATTGCTGGACGCGACCATGATGGTTTTTCCACCCGTAAGCGCGCGGGCATGGGCGTCGGCGACAGACCGCGTGAGTGTGGCGATGGAAGGCGGCAACAAGGCCAGAAGCGCAAAGCCCGCGGCCAGCGCCGACACTCCTGCCCCACCGGCCGCACCCATCCAGAAGCTGCGCGGGGAGAAGCGTGACGGCTCCTTGTCCAGCCGTGCCAATATGGCGGCGCGCAAATGGGCGGGCGCGGTGTGGCGCGACGCCTGGCGCAACCCATCGCTGAGATCAGCCGCGGAGGCTGCAAAAGCCTGGCACTCGGCGCAAGACTGCAGATGACGTTCGGCTTCCGCCGCTTCCGCGCCGGTGAGTTCGCCGTCGAGATAGCTTTGGGTGTTGCGCAGTTCTTCGCAGCTCATGCCCCCTCCTTCACAAATTCGCGCAGCAGGGTGCGCGCCCGGGCCAGCCGCGACATCACCGTGCCGATCGGGCTGCCGGTGATCTCCGCGATCTCGCGATAGCTCATGTCTTCCATTTCCCGCAGGATCAACACCTCGCGGAAATCCGCCGGCAGCCTGGCGATCATCGTGTCCAGCCGCCGCTGATGGCCGGCCTGGATCACGGCTTCCTCCGGACCGGGCCCCTCGTCCGCCATGCTTTCTTCCAGGCTGGTCAGGCCGCGCCGGCGGGACGCGGTCCCCGCGCTCAGCCAGCAATTGCGCACGATGGCGAGCAGCCAGGGCTTGGCGTCGTGCCCCCGGAAACCGTCAAAAGCGCGGAAGGCGCGCAGCATCGCATCCTGGACGATGTCGTCGGCGTCGGCGGGCGAGCGCGACAGCCATCGGGCCAGGTTATAGGCCGCATCCAGATGCGGCAGGGCTTGCGCCTCGAATCTGCGGCGCCGGTCATCCATAAAGAGACAAGACCTTTCGGACGGGCGGTTTATTCCCGGCCCGCGAATTATTTCTGGGTCGCTTTGAACCCAAGCGCCACCACATACAATTCCACCGACTCCGCGCGGGATGCCGGCGGCTTGACGTGGCGGACCTCCCGGAAGGCCTTTTTCAGCCCCGCCAGCAGGGCCGACGACGAGCCGCCCTGGAACACCTTGCCGACAAAGGCGCCGCCGGGCTTGAGCACGTCCAGCGCCACCTCCAGCGCGATCTCCACCAGCGTGATGGTGCGGATATGATCGGTGGCGCGATGGCCGGTGGTGGGCGCGGCCATGTCGGTCATCACCAGGTCGGCGGGACCATCCAGCGCCTGTTTCAGCATCGCCGGTACGTGCGGATCGGTGAGATCAGCCTGGAAAAAGGTGACACCGGGAATTTCTTCCATCTCCAGCACGTCGGCGGCGACCACCGTGGCGCCGCGCGCCGCGGCGACCTGGCTCCAGCCGCCGGGGGCCGCGCCCAGGTCGAGCACCTTGGCGCCCCTCTTGAGAAAATGGAATTTCTCGTCCAGCTCCAGCAGCTTGAAGGCGGCGCGGCTGCGATATCCCCTGGATTTGGCGGCGGCGACATAGGGATCATTGAGCTGGCGCTGCAGCCAGGCGCGCGACGACGAGGTGCGGCCGCGATCTTTCTTCACTTTCACGGGCACGCGGCCGCGTCCCGATGCATCGCCCTGTTTCATATCCCGCTCTTTTACGACTGACTCAACCGGCGCAACATGCCTTCGCGCAGGCCACGGTCGGCGACCCGCAGCATCGGCGACGGCCATAAGGAACAGATGGCGGCGAAGATGGCGCAGCCCGGCAGCATCAGGTCGGCGCGCTCGGGCCCGATGCTGCCGATTTTGGCCAGGGCTTCGGTATCAAGCCCCACCAGCCGGTCCACCACTCTCAGCATATGGGCGGTCTCGTGCCAGCTGCCATCGACGCGGCTGCGGTTGTAGCGCGGCAGCTTGAGCGCGATGGCCGCCAAGGTCGTGACCGTGCCCGAAGTGCCCAGGAGATGATATTTGCGGCTGTCGAATTCCTCGCCCATGCTCTGCGCGAACGGCGACAGGCGGGCGCGCAGGTCGGTGAACATGCGGTTGAAACCGACGCGGCTTGTGGCGGCGGCGCCGTAATTCTCCGCAAGGCTGACCACGCCCAGCGGCACCGAGGTGGACAGCTTCTTTTGCGGGGCCGGGTCGGCGGCATTGGGCGGGCTTTTCTGCAGCCAGATGATCTCGGTCGAGCCGCCGCCGATATCGAACACCAGCGCGCCGCGGTAGCGGCGGCCGATCAGGGGCGCACAGCCTTCGGCGGCCAGATCGGCTTCCTCTTCCGCCGAGATCACCTTGAGGTCGAGCCCCGCTTCGTCACGGGCGCGCCGCACCAGCAGGTCGGCATTTGCGGCCAGGCGCGCCGCCTGGGTGGCGATGGCGCGCACCCGGGCCACGCCATGCTTGGCGATGCGCTCCGAACAGATCTTCAGCGCGGTGATGGTGCGGTCGAGCGCGGCTTCCGACAGAAGCCCGCTTTGGCTCACGCCTTCGCCCAGCCGCACGATGCGGGAGAAGGAATCCACCACCCGGAACCCGCCCCGGGCGGCCGGGGTGGCGATCAGAAGGCGGCAGTTGTTGGTGCCCAAGTCCAGCACCGCCAGAAGCGGTCCGGCCCGGTTCTCCTCTCCCCGCGAATTCTGGCGGTTTCCGTGCATTTCTCCCCGCGCGGGCGCGATGCTCGCGCCGCCCCCGAACCTAGCACGGGCAAAGACCCTTGGGAGCAGGAGAAAATTGACGAAAACCCGTCCTTGCAAGGGGTTGGCGGCTGGTCTAAACGGGCGGTCCCGGCGGGCGCCCCTCGTGCCCTGATGGGGGATCGTCTAACGGTAGGACCCCAGACTCTGACTCTGGTTGTCTAGGTTCGAATCCTAGTCCCCCAGCCAACCAATTTTAGGGTTCGGCATCAATGGGTTAAACTGACAAGGAATTCAAAGTGGGTGCCACAAATGGGTGCCACTACCTTGGCAGACAATGCCTATCTCAAACGTCGATGCGGCAAGCAACGAAGCGGCTTCCGTTGGTATGTCCGCGTTCCAGTTCCGACTGATATTCGAGAGATAGTCCGTAAACAGACTATCGAACGCGCGCTCAATACAACCGACATCAAAGAAGCCCGGAAGCTCAAGCTCTCTGTGCTCGCCGAAATCTTCGAAAGCTTCGAGCGCGCGCGTGGGCACCGCATCACATCTGCCGATATTGAACACGAGGCGCAACGCCACTTGCGCGAGCGCCTTGAACAAATCGCAAAGCAGTCCGACGACACATTCACGATGCTAACGGACACAAGCGGGAATGACTTGGAGCTTGCAGGCGATAGTGTGCTCGCCACGTTGCGGGAAGAACTCGAACAGGAGGACTGGTCGGCGAGCGCAGTTCAAGAATCACACAAGATCGCGAGTGCATATGGCGTCACGCCGACACAAACCCAACTCGATGAGCTTTGCCGGGCTCTCCAGTTGGC
>DATAWO010000129.1:0-32758 GCA_036267165.1 Rhizomicrobium sp.
TGGACGGTCACCCCGGTATTGCCGTGTTGACCGCGCAATCGGTAGACCCAACGGCCCTGGTCGAACCCGTCATCATTGCCAATGAACGCAAGAATTGCCGCAAGATCGTTGGAACGCTCTTTCTCAGCAGACAGATCGGCGTCACGCCCGCAGAACCGAAGCATGAAGTCGCGGCACTTCCAGATGCGACGGCGGTCAAGAAGGCGCTGGATGGTGGACGGTTGTTCGGTGTCAATGGGCGGAGCGCCGAGCCTATCGCCCTTGATGGTCAATTTATCATTACGCGAGAGCCTGTTACCGGGCTTGCCGCAATGAAGGCGTATGACGGCAGGGTGGTGGTGGCGATAGACGATGCCGGCACCCCCTATTTTAAGCGTCTGCGGTGGGGCAGCAAATTCGTTGTTCTGGAAAGCCTGAATCCGGACGGCAATACGCCAAGCGAGGTGCTGAGCCTCGACGATAGTTTGGGTCTGCCGCAACTGAGCCAAATCCTAGAAGTTGCGGGAGTGCTCTTTGAGTTGCCTGCCCCGAGCGCGGCTTGATGGCAAGGCAAGCAGGCGTTCGGGAAGAGACGCTGCAGGACTGGTGCGCCGCCTGCATCAACACGACGGTTGACAATATAGCGCCTAACGGATGCCATTCTGCGAGGGCTGAGCGGATTGGCGACGATTCTTGAAGTATTTTTAAATCTGATCGTCCTAACTTCGCGACTTTCCGCCGTGGTTCGGGAGCGTCCGGGCGAACTGTTGTTATCTGTGTTGGTGTTTTGATGAGACCTCAAAAAATTTCTTTGGTATTTCAAGACCCTATATGCGATTTGTGAGTCCTCTTCTGGGCACCAGTAAAAACTCAATTAAAACAAGAACTTATATGATATTTGGAACGTACACGGAATAAAACTCAATAAAATTGGCCTTTTCTGACGCACGAAAAACAGTGTTTGAGTCCTCGATTGGGACTCACGCGGTTTCCAATTCGGACGCGTTCGGCTCAGACACGGTACCGAATGGTGTGCCGGTCTGATTCCACCTCAGCACCATCTCAATCAAATGCTGGTTTGGTAGCGCGCGAGCTTCTTTGGTCATCCAAATCAACCAGTCGGCAAGTCACGATATTTTTTCATCCGACTGCCAACTCGCACAGTTGCGGTAATGGAAATCATTGCCGACCCGCACCATGCCGAACGGCGAGTTGAGATGGTCCAGAAACACCGTGGTGACATCGGGCACGCCATCGCCATTGGTGTCGCGCAATAGCAGGATGCGGTTGCCGGCCTTCACGCTCGAATGGGGCTGCTGGACTGTGCCTCGAGAACGTGCAGTTTCCGGGCAGGTTCCAATATCGGGGTGCAACGCACCGCATAACTCGGCGTTACACTTCAATCCCCAATCGGAACCCTCTCATGAACATGCACGCGATCCGTATCCACAAATTCGGCGGCCCCGAAGTCCTCGAGGACGAGGTGTTGCCGGTTCCCGAACCCAAGGGCGACGAGATTTTGGTGCGGATCGAGGCAGCGAGTGTCAATCCGGTTGACTATAAAACTCGGGAAGGAAAATTTCCCAAGGCGCCGGATGACGCCCTGCCGATCACCTTGGGGCGCGATCTTTCCGGGGTTGTCGAAGCCACCGGATCCGGCGCCAAAGACGTTTCGAAGGACAAGGCCGTGTTTGCGCTGCTGGGCTATGACCGGGGCGCCTATGCGCAGCATGTGGTGCTCAAGCGTGGAGAGTGGGCGGCAAAGCCCCAAAACATTTCCCATATCGAAGCTGCCGCCGTACCGCTGGCGGCTTTGACCGCCTGGCAGGGCATGATCGACCATGGCGGCCTGAAGAGCGGTCAGCGGGTTCTCATTCACGGCGGCGCCGGTGGCGTGGGCCATTTCGCCATCCAGATCGCCAAGGCCAAGGGCGCCTGGGTCGCCACCACATGCGCCAAACGGGATTTCGACTTCGTCAGAAGCCTCGGCGCGGACGGGGCGATCGACTACAAGACGGAAAAATTCGAGGATCGCGTTTCCGACATTGACCTGGTCTATGACCTGATCGCCGGCGACACCCAGGAACGCTCCTTCAATGTATTGAAACAGGGCGGCACGCTGGTCTCGACCCTGCAGGAACCCGACAAGGCCAAGGCGCTCTACAAAGACATCAAGACCGCGCACTACATGGCCAAGCCAGACGCGGATGAGCTCAAACAGATTGCCATGCTGATCGAAGCCGGCAAGATCCACCCGGTCGTGCATGCAACCTACAGACTGGCGGATGCCGCCAGGGCCGAACAGGCACTCGCCACCGAACATGTGCGCGGCAAGATCGTTCTGACGGTCGAGCAATAGGAGGACGCCATGGGCCAATCCATCGGAAGCGTGGGCAACGGCCACAAGCAGAAGGGCGCAGGCGACCAGGCGCGCAACCAGCCCGAAGTCAGGCCTGGTCAGAAAATGGCGGATCAGGGTGGGTCCCAGGGTGGACCAAAGGCGCAAGGCAAGCCTGACGGCGGCGCTGATCACGGGCCGGGCTCGACCCGCTAGCTAGATTTTCTTCTTTTCCTGGTTGGTGGTGGTCCGGGCCGAGCGTTCGGCTTCCTTGGTGCCCGGCACGACGCCCTTCTTTTCCACATGGGCCACGAAGGCGTTCACCCAGTCTTCGAACGCCGCCATGCCCTTTTCATGGACCATGTCTTCCACTTGGTCATCGGCATATGGCTTGCCGGCGCCAAATACGGTGCATTTCCAAAGCGCATCGGGCACCTCGATGTCGCTGTAACGGCACTGCCAGACCTGTCCCAGATAGGCGTTGCGTTCGTCCTTGCCGCGCATCGGATGGTCCTTGGCGTTGAACCATTCCGGATGCTCCAGATGCTTGGGCATGCCCTTGCCGTCCTCCTCATTGGCGCCATCGTCGCCGTAGCAGAAGAAGGCAGCGGTGCAGCCCGAGAGATGGTTCTTGCTGATCTCGCGCCAGAGCGGTGAGCGTTCCAGCGCCTGCGCTTTCAACGTGTCCTTTTTGTCTATCAGGTCCGGGCGGGGATTGCCGCCATTCATGCACACCAGCCGGTCGAACAGCAGCTTGATGTTGCTGGACGGGCCGTACCAGTTCACCGGCCCGATGATGGCCCAGGCATCGGCGCGGGCGAGCCGGCCATACAGGTCCAGGTTCCACAGCAGGTCCGGCTGGCTGTCGCTTTGCGGGCCGTAGCAGTTGCAGGGCCACACACACAGCGCCATGCAAGAACACACACAGCGCCATGCAAGAGGAGACGCAGGCATTGCAGCTTTGGATTTTGAGCTTGCCATGCTCGTTGCCGATATCCTCGGTATCGACCTGCCAGCCGGCCGGCATCATTGCCGCCATGCGCAGCATCAGCGCGCGGGCTTTGGAATCGAGACCGGGACAGGAATGCAAACGCCGCTGCGATCCCGCGATCAGCAGCACGCGCAGGGGCCGTTCTTCCTGGCGTTCGATGGGACTTTGACGGCTCTTGTCATCCGGCATACAAGCCGAACGGGCTGGAACTCTGCAGGTTCCCGGAACCGCTCCACAAAGCCGGGGTTCTCTAACCGGCATTCCCGCGGGAGAACCTGATGAAAGACAAGCAGCTCGACGACAAGCTCGACCCCAAGGCCAAGGGCAAGAAAACCGCGACATCGGATTTCGACCGCAATCGCGACGGCCTTTATGGCGGCCTGCCCAAGGCGCGCGACAAAAGCGCACCCGGCCCCGCCGCCAAGCATCCGCATCCGGATCGCTGAACCGGGTGTCAAAGACGGTTGGGATTTCGTACTCGAACGGTTATCCGGGTGACGGCATCAACGGCATCATCACGGATCGGAAGATCTTTTGCCGGTTATCTTCACCTATCGGATCGCGCGGCCCACAGGCTCCTGCTTACTGAGTCCATGAAAAGGAAAGGGTGGTTTCACCGCTTGCGTCCCCAAGCGGTGTATAGCGGCGCTCAACGATCAGGCCGTGGCCAAGACAATCGATGGCAACGACCGTGCTGCATCGTGTCCCATAAATTGGGTTTTTGATGAAAATGGGCGAGACGGCCGCTTCCTGTGGAGCGTCTGACGGGGCTGCGGATCGTTCTCCTGCCTGTGGGAGCGTTTCATCTCGCAAGCCGTCGAGCAGAGCCTCGGGTTGCTGCATATCTGCTGCGATCCAGGCGAGCAGAATGTTCTTGAGTTGGACGGTCTTTGGCCAGGGTTCATCGAGCGCGCCATTCGAAAGGCCATAGACAGCCGGCGCGAGCCTTTGCTGCATGGAGGACGGACGATTGGAAAAGAACCTGGCCTCGCCGCCGTCAACCATGATCAAGTTGAATGGATTAAAGTCCGTCAGATCGGCGCCGGCAGGATCGGCATATTGTCCTTCGCCCGACAACAGGTCTCTCAAGAGGAGCCCACGCGACGGCCGCCCGGTCAGCGGAGCGCCGAACCCTCTCAGGTTGGTGACGACGCCAAGCCGGCCCCGTTCCGACACCCCGAGCCATGTTCCACCCGATTGCAGGTCCTTGCCGGCAAGGAGACCACCGGGAGTGTCCCACCGCGCCAGTGATTGTGCGGGACGGGCGTGCAGTTCGTCGCGGTTGCCGGCCATGACAAGCTGCCAGCGGGGATGGGAACGCCATGCGAAAGCCAAAACACACACTGTCAATCTCCGTTCGGCGACGCGGCACGCGGCTTGCGGCATGGTCTACCGGACAATGGTCTCATGCATCTCGCTCCGCGCCGATCGGGCCGAAAGCAGTCTCACACCGCTACTCGTCCGTGAAGCTTCCGGATGCGTGTGTTCCGTCGCAGAATGGCTTGTTGCGCGATTGCCCGCACCGGCAAAGCGTCACCCGATTGCGAATCTCGTAGGCTGATCCATCCGCGGCGATGATCTGGATGCCGCCGCGCACCCAGATCGGGCCGCTGACGCCCTCCTTGGGGTCTTCGACCAGGACGATCGACGGTGGCAACTGCGGCTCGACCGGCTTGCGGGTAGCGAGATCCCACGCGACCAGCCGCCCTGAAGGACATTGGCCGACTTGATCGGCGAAGGCCTGACGAGCCGATGGCGTTAGAGCCTGCGAGACACTATTCCAGACCTTGCCGTCCCGGTCGCAGAACCGGGCGAACGCACAGAGCGGTTCCGCGTCCGTCAGGGCCAACGCCGGCCCGTCGATTTCCTGCGACTGGGCGGCGTAGGGCTGATGGCTGGCGGTCTCCTCGCCATCAAAGCCGGTCTTTGCGTGGGTACCGTCGCAGAAAGGCTTTTTGGCCGATCGACCGCAACGGCACAGAAAGTAGGACGCTCCGGCCGCAATGGTGTCGCCTGCAAGCCAGTACACCGACTCGCCTTTGCTGTTTGAACCGATCGCCTGCTTGGACAGCGGCGGCCCGCCGCTGACCGCGTAGGGGCCATCCTTGGTGACTTTGATAGACATCTCGCGAGAGGGCTGGCCACTGTCCATTCGGTGAATCTCCGCTCAGCATTCCATATCAGATTGGCTTTGATCTCCCATGGGATCGCCCCGGCTTAGGAAAATAAACCGCATTTGCCCTGGGCACCATTTGTTCCGTCCGAAAATGCGTCTTCCGAGTACCGATCCGTTGCGCCTGTCCTTGCCCTGGACGGCCTGATTGTTTGCCGAGGCAAATAAAACCTTTCCGCCAGCATGGAAAAGGATGCACGGCTGCGCAGCGTTTTGTCCCGTTGGCAGGCTTTTGTTCCGTGCCTTAAAACGGTGCCGGTTTCGCCGGAACAGCCCCCTTGCTGTCTTTCGTCCGCCTTGCCCTGCGCCGACCCTATACCGCGGCGATCGCGGCGCTCCTGATCGCGCTTCTGGGTGTTCTGTCCGTCACCCGGATGATCGTGGACATCTTTCCCGTCATCGACATTCCGGTCGTGCTGGTGGTGTGGTCCTATCCGGGCCTGTCGGCCACCGACATGGAGCGGCGCGTCAACCTGATCAGCGAGCGCGCCTATTCCACCACCGTCAACGGCATCAGCCGCATCGAATCCCAGGCCATACCGGGCGTCGGCATCCTGAAAGTCTATTTCCAGCCGGGCAGTGATGTGGGCGCCTCCATCTCCCAGATCAACGCCGTCAATTCGACGGTGATCCACTTTGTCCCGCCCGGCATGACGCCGCCAACCGTCATCCAGTACAACGCCGCCAATGTGCCGGTGGTGCAGATGACCATCTCAAGCCAAACGCTGCCCGAGCAGCAGCTTGCCGACTATGCGCTGAACTTCATCCGCATCAAGCTGTTCACCATCCCCGGCCTGTCAAGCCCCGCGCCGTTCGGCGGCAAGACCCGCCAGATCATGATCTATGTCGATCCGGCCAAGCTCAGCGGCAAGGGCCTGTCGGCCGGCTCGGTGCTCAATGCGCTGCAGAACTCCAATGTCATCGTGCCGGCCGGCACCGCGCGCATCGGCGGCCATGAATATAATGTGTCGCTCAATTCCAGCCCCGAGGCGGTGGATGAGTTCCGCAACATCCCCATCGGGGTGGTGAACGGGGTGCCGGTGCTTCTGGGCGATGTCGGCACCGTCAAGGATTCCTATGCCGTCCAGAACAACATCGTGCATGTCGATGGCAAGCGCGCCACCTATCTTGCCATCCTCAAGCATGCCGACGCCTCCACCCTGGCGGTGGTCGATGCCACCCGCGACCAGTTGCCCCAGATCCAGGCGGCGGCGCCCAAGGGCATGGAGCTGCGGCTGGACTTCGACCAGTCGATCTTCGTGCGCGCCGCGGTCACCAACGTCGTTCGCGAGGCGGTGATCTCTTCCATCCTGGTGTCGCTGATGATCCTTCTGTTCCTGGGTGACTGGCGCAGCACCGTGGTGGTGTCGCTGTCCATCCCGCTCTCGATCGGCGCCGGCCTGATCGGGCTTCTGCTGACGGGTCAGAGCATCAATCTGATGACCCTGGGCGGGCTGGCGCTCGCCATCGGCCTGCTGGTGGACAACGCCACCGTCACCATCGAGAACATCCACCGCAACCAGACGCTGGGCAAAGGCCTGACGCTCGCCATCCTGGAAGGCTCGGCCGAGGTCATCCAGCCGCTCACCGTGGCGACGCTGGCCATCTGCATCGTCTTCTTTCCGGTGGTGCTGCTGGAAGGACCGGCGCGCTTCCTGTTCATTCCGCTCGCCATCACGGTGGTGCTGGCGATGATCGCCTCCTACATTCTCTCCTTCACCGTGGTGCCGGCCTTTTCGCGCTTCATCCTCACCGACCATGTGCATCAGGAAGGCGAGGGCAAGGGCCTGTTCGGCGCCTTCGAGCGCGGCTTTATCCGTCTGCGCGATGGCTATGGCCGCCTCCTGACGGTGACGCTGGAGCAGCGCAAGTTCGTGCTGGTCTGCGTCGGCCTGCTGTTGCTGATGACCGCCGGTATCTTCACCGTCATCGGCACCGACTTCTTCCCCACCGCCGATGTCGGCATCATCAAGCTGCACTACCGCGCCCCGCCCGGCACCCGCATCGAGGAAACCGAAAGGCAGGTGCTGGATGTGGAAAAGCATATCCGCCAGATCATTCCGGCCGCCGAACTGCACACCATCAACGACATGATCGGGATACCGATCTATTACAACCTGGCTTTGGTGCCGACCGACAATGTCAGCGGCATGGATGCGGAAATCCTGATCCAGCTCAGCGAAGGTCACAAGCCTTCGGCCGATTACATGCATGCGATGCGCCGCCAGTTGCCGCGCGATTTTCCCGGTGCGATTTTCTATTTCCAGACCGCCGACATCGTGAGCCAGGTGCTGAATTTCGGCCTCGCCGCGCCGCTGGACGTGCAGATCCAGGGGGCCGACATCAACAAGTCCTATGACATCGGCCGCCAGCTGCTCGCGTCGATGGAGAAGATTCCCGGCGTGGCCGACGCCCATATCCAGCAGGTGGTGTCCTATCCGGGTCTGAAGATAAATGTCGATCGCCAGCGGGCGGTGGAAATCGGCCTTAGCCAGCGCGATGTCGCCAACAACATGCTGACCAGCCTGTCCTCCAGCGCCAGCGTGTCGCCCTCCTTCTGGCTCAGCCCCGTCAACGGCGTGAACTACGTCGTCGCGGTGCAGATGCCGCTGCCGCAAGTCTCCACGGTATCGGAATTGATGAACATGCCGATGGCTGGCGCCAGCACGCCGGTCAATCCGATTTCCACGGCGCCCGGCGCCCCCACCTTGCGGCTGTCGGACATCGCCGAAGTCGCGCCCTATGCCGACATGGAATCCATCAACCACTACACCGTGCAGCGGGTGATCGACGTGGACGCCAATGTCGATGGCCGCGACCTGGGCGGCGTGGCGGCCGACCTGTCCAGGGTGATCGCGAAGTTGAAGCCGTCGCTTCCCGTCACCACCAACATCACCATCCGCGGCCAGAATGAGGTGATGAACACCGCCTTCACCGATCTGGGCGAAGGCCTGATCCTGGCGGTGATCCTGGTCTATGCTCTGCTGGTGGTGTTGTTCCAGTCCTGGTTGGACCCGTTGATCATCATGATGGCGGTGCCCGGCGCGCTGATGGGCATTCTGTGGATGCTGGCGCTGACCGGCACCACCATCAATGTGGAATCGCTGATGGGCGCGATCATGTCGGTGGGCATTTCGGTATCGAATTCGATCCTGGTGGTGAGTTTCGCCAATGAAATCCGGGTGCGCGAAAATCTTTCGGCGCTGGAGGCGGTGGTCGAGGCCGGCCGCACCCGGCTTCGACCCATCCTGATGACGGCCATGGCGATGATCCTGGGCATGATCCCCATGGCGCTGGGCCTGGGCGAAGCGGGCGAGCAGAATGCGCCGCTCGGCCGCGCCGTGATCGGCGGCCTGTTGCTGGCGACGGTCGCCACCCTGTTCCTGGTGCCCATCGCCTATATTCTCCTGCGCAAACAGCCGCCGTCGCTCTTTGCCCTCGACAAGCGTTTCGAGGAGGAGACACGGCCGGCCGGCGCCGCCAATGCTTCAGGGAGTTCGACCGCATGACGGAATCTGGCAGCGGAGGGTTCCGCCGCGCGGCGATCCTGGTTCTTGTCGCCGCCGCCATTGTGGCGGCGGTCGTGATTGTGTTGCGTCACAAGAGCCTGTCGTCCGAACGCAGCGACCTGGCGGATGCGACGGCCAGGGGCCCGGTCGTGCAGGTGGTCCTGGCCAAGGCCGCGCCGGCGCTTCAGACCGTCACGGTGCTGGCCGGCGTCACGCCCTACAGCCAAGCGACGCTTTACGCCAAGGTCAGCGGCTACCTCGCCAATGTGCTGGTGGACAAGGGCGACCATGTGAAGGCCGGCCAGCTTCTGGCCACCGTCGAATCCCAGGAAACCGACGCCCAGTACAACAGCGCCCGCGCCGACCTGATCAACAAGCAGCGCATCGCCCAGCGCTATGACCAGCTTTTGCGCCAGAACGCCATCGCGGCCCAGCAGGCCGACCAGGCGGACGCCGACGCCCGCATCGCCAAGGCCACGCTGGATCAGGATGCCACGCTCAAGTCCTATGAGCGGCTGACAGCGCCGTTCGACGGACAGGTGACGGCGCGCTTCGCCGATCCGGGCGCGCTGGTGCAGAACGCGACCACCAGCCAGACGGCGGCCCAGCCGGTCGTCACCGTGTCCGACGACACGCGGCTGCGCATCGACGCCTATGTGCAGCAGGATGTGGCGCCTTTCGTCCATGAAGGAGACGAGGCGCAGATCGTGGATGCCGCCAATACCGGCCGTTCGATCACGGCGAAAATCACCCGCGTTTCCGGCCAGCTCGATCCGCGCACCCGCACCATGCTGGTGGAGGTGGCGCTGGACAACAAGGACAAGTTCCTGCTGGGCGGCAGTTTCGCTTACATGACCCTGCATGTACCCGTCAGCAGTGCCACCCAGGTGCCGGTGGGCGCGCTGATCATCCGCGGCGATGACCAGTTCGTCGCCGTGGTGGGCGGGGATTCCCGGCTGCACTACATCAAGGTCAGCGTGGCCTCGACGGACGGCGACATTGTGAGCCTGGCCGGCGGCATCAAGCCGGGAACCCGGATCGCCGTCAATCTCCCGGCGGAAGCCGCGGATGGCGGTCTGGTGCAACCTGCGCAGTCTCCCGCGGCCAGGTAATTTCGCGAAGATCCTCCCCGTTTGGTAGGATGGCCGAATCCGGGCAGAAATTCTGGCTGGATGCCTGCCGCTGGAGGAACATGAGCGTCGATTCGGAGCCGGACGACAGGAATGGCCATTCCGCTGTGGAGGAGGAAATCGCGGCCGCAAAGCTGCATGTCCTCCATCTCGATCCCATCAAGGCGAAGCTGGGCGAGAAGTGGGAGCGTCTCTCCAACCTGGTGCACAAGCTGTTCGAAAGGGCACTGCACCAGACCCAAGGCCCCCGCGATCATTTTCTGCTGGTGGACGAACTGTCCTATGTCGTCACCTTCCACGATCTTTCGCTCGAGGAAGCCGGCCTGGCTTGCGCCTCCGTGGCGCAGAAGGTCTGCGGGCTTCTCTTCGGGGCCGACATCGACGACATCGCCGTGCGCAGCCTGGTGGGGCCGGTTTCCGCCGCCCTGCTGAGCGGAAAGGTGGGGGACGCCACGCGCATCGCCGAGATTCTGGAGCGGCGTGGGGGCGAAATCATCGTGACCCCCACCTCCATCGACCCAGGCTGGCGGGGCCGGAACAAGGCAGGGGCCGGGCCGGCCAATGGCAACCGCTGGGATGGATCAAAAAGGCCCGTGAGATGGCGGGCGAGACGGGCATCAGTCCCGGTTTCTTTCCGGTCTGGGATCTCAAGAGCCGCAAAAGCGCGTCGCTTTCCTGCGCGGCCTGTTCGGGCGCCGAGGGGAGCAGGATCAGTGTCCGCCGCGCGCTGGCGCGCGCCAGCGAATCCCGGATGGTGGGCGCCGAAGTCGCACTCTTGAACGCCACGGCGGAATATGCCCACCGCGTTCATGCGGCGCATAAAGTCTGCGCCCTTGGGGTCGGTGTCAGCTATGAAACCCTTTCGGGCTTTCATTCCCGCATTCATTATATCGGCGCGCTGAAGGCGATTGAGACTATCCCGACCTGTCCGCTTCTGCTGCGGGTGGAACAGGTGCCCGCGGGAATCCCGCTTGGCCGGCTGGCCGAAATCATCGCCATGCTGGGCATTCCGAATGTGCGGGTCACGGTGGAGTTCCAGTCCCTGCGCTGGCTGCCGGAACTGGACGTTCGCCTGGGCGCCGCCGGCCTGGGTGGCTCGCTGAAGAATTTCGACGGCGGCAATCTGGCGGCGGCGGTGCAGAAGCTGGCGCGCCGCGCGGCTGAGCAGAAGGCCTTCGCCTTCCTGCATGATATCGACACCAGCGAAGAACTGGCGATTGCGACCCAAAACGGCATCCGGTTCGGTTCCGGGAACGCGGTCGACCGCACCCGCTTCTATAGCGGCGAGGAACAGGTTCCCGACCTGCCGCTGCAGCTGTAAGCGCGCGGATATATCAGGCCCATTCCGCGTTTCCTTTGAAGGAGGAACGGTCATGCCCGCCAGTCTTCAGAATTATCCCGCGCAAAAGGCCCGTCAGGGCGAGATCATCCTCAAGAGGCCGTGGCAGCGCATAGTATTCTTCTCCGGCCTCGCGGCGCCGATCCTGTTGCTGCTGATCGCCTTGCTGTTCCCGGCCGCCGGGCACTGACTGGCGCCGGGCACTGACCGGCCTTTCGTTCAAGGCCGCAGCAAGGCCACCGCGGCGATGACCAGTTCCGCCAGGATCAAGATCACAATCAGCATTTCCAGCCGCGCCGAACGGGCGGTGTCCATCATGTCGGTGAAGGTCTGGGCCGCCGACGCGATCACGTCCACCTTGCCATGGAGCAGGGTGCCGCGCTCGATAATTTCATATTCGTCTTCCAGCCGGGCATAGAAGCGTTCCAGTTCCGGATGATCCCACAGGGCATCGGGCTTTTCCGCAAACGCGATGCGGCCCGAGACGCGATGCTGGGCGAGCAGCGCCGAGCCGATCAGCTGCAGCAGGGCCTTGCGCGCGCTGGGGATGCGTCCGCTGACGGCGAGCGTGGCGGCGGCCGGTTCGATGGTGTCGAACACCGCCGCGATCTCGCGCTCATAGCGGGCCAGCGCGATGCTCTTGGCCAGGATATCGGCCAGCACCAGCACATGCGCCGGCGTCAGCGCCTTTATCTGCAGCCTGCCGTCTGCGGTCAGGCCTTCTTCCTGGTCCGGCGCAAGCGCGAGTTCCACCCGCTCCTCTTCGATGGGGGGCGCGCTTTGCGCATATTGCGCCAGGATTGCCTGTTCTTCCGCCGGCGCCAGGCCAACCAGCACCAGCGCGCCATAGCGGAAGATCACCGCATAGCCGTCACCCTTGCGGAAGCAGAAGGGCGCGCTGGAAATCATGTCCGGATTGCTGGTCCGGTCCGCCACCAGGCGGTCGCCGAGCAGCACGGCATGCACCTTCAGGCGCGCGGCCTGCAGGTTGGCCTGTTGCGGTTGGCTTATGGCCTGGGTCATGAGGCCATCATGGCATTCCGCAAGGGGGCGCGCACCCGCAATCGGCTTGTCGCGCGCCTCAGGCGGCGGCGCGGTCCGGCTGGACCAGCGGCAATTCCACGGTCACACAAGTGCCGCTATTTTCCTGGCTCTCGATGCTGAGCCTGCCGCCATGCTGACGCACCAGCGCCGTGACCAGCGCCAGGCCCAGGCCGGTTCCTTCGCGCGCCAGCATCGGATCATTGGAGGCCTGCTCGAAGGCGCCGCCGATCCGCGACAGGACCTGCTCCGGAATCCCGATGCCATTGTCGCGCACGCTGATGCGCATATGACCGCCCTTCACAAAAGCCGCAACCTCCACCCGTCCGCCATTGCGGGTGAACTTGACGGCATTGGACAGCAGGTTCAGCAGGATCTGCTTGCAGGAACGCGGATCGGCGGTGAGGGTGAGGGCGCCGTCCGGCAGGGTCTTGACCAGGGCGATGGCCTTTTCTTCGGCGCGGCGCTGCGTCAGCTTCAGGCAGCCGTCCACGGTTTCGCGCAAGTCCACCTCGCGCGGATCGAGTTCGAACTTTCCGGCTTCGATCTTGGCCAGGTCCAGAATGTCGGACACCAGATTGAGCAGATGGATGCCTGCTTCATTGATCAGGGCGACATATTCGACATAGCGGCCGGGCAGGGCGCCGTAAATCTGGTGCTGCATGAGCTCCGAAAAGCCGATGATGGCGTTCAGCGGGGTGCGCAGTTCGTGGCTCATATTGGCCAGGAATTCCGACTTGACGCGATTGGAGGTTTCCGCGGTTTCCTGCGCCACCCGGCTTTCCACCAGCGCCTTTTCCAGCTGCATGCGCTCCAGCGCGCCGTCGCGGAACATCTTCAGGGCGCGGGCGAACTGGCCGATCTCGTCGGCGCGATCGCCGAACGGAATCCCGCCCTTGAAGGTGCCGCCCGAAAACGCCGTGATGGCGCCGGTGATGACGCGCAAGGGACGGATCACCCGCCAGATCACATAGACCGCGCCGAAACTCGCCAGCGCGATGCAGAGCACCATCAGCGCGATGGCGAGATAGAAATTGCGCCGCGCGGCCTCAAGCTGTTCCGCCGCATGGGACGCGGTGAGGTTAAGCGCGGTGCCGGAAATCGCCATGATGCTGTCCAGGCCCGGGTCGGACAGCCGCACCCAGTCCCGCCCGCCAAGGGCGACGGGTTGGCCCTCCGACAGCGCGTGGATGGTCCTTGTGCGCAGGCGCATGAAATCGGTGAAGTACAGCCAGTTGGCGCGCGCCACCGCGGCCCGCATCACGGCGGGAAAACCCGGCAGCCGCGAGTCGGCGGAGATCAGCGCCCAGGACGTCGCCACCCGGCCTTTCAGTTCCGCCGTATCCTGCAGGGTTTCCGTCGCCGGCGTCCGCCTGGCGAGGATCGCGACCATGATCGCATGGCGGTCTGACCCCGCGTCCGCGCGCGCCCGCCAGCCCAGATCGGCGACATGCAGCATTTCGCTGATCAACAGATCACTCGAGGAAACCGTGCGCGACAGGGAATCCGACTTGCTGCCCAGCGCGCCCAGGACCAGGTTGGCGGCCTCGATACGCGCCTGGACCAGGCCGGTGGGCCGGCTGGCCAACGGCTTGGCGGCGGCGTCCAGGATGACGGGCAAAAGCCGGCCATAATCGGCGTTGCGCTGCAGGATATCGTCATAGCCGTTGGCGAATTCATTGTTCTGGTGCTGGCGCATCTGCGCGAAAGCGCGTTGCGAGCGCGCATGCAGCCGGGCGATCTGTTCGACGGTGCCGGGCGGCGCGGCATTTTCCTCCTCAAGCGCGGTGTCCAGCAGCGCGCCTTCCATCCGCATCGCCTCCTGGCAGATCAGCATGTCGCGCTTGACGGTGACGATGGACAGGATGCGTGCGGCCTCGTAGCGCCGCTCGAAGGCCGCCTTGACGAACACGGCGAACACGGCAACCAGCATCACCACCAGGAATGTGGTGGTGATCAGGAGGAATTTCGCCAATGAATGCTTCACGCACCGCCTCGGGAACCGGTCGTGGCACTCTAGATGGCAATGGTATGGGGAGGCTTAAGAGTGGCCGCCGCCAACACCGCATTTTTCATGCTTAAGGAAGCGTGAATTGCCCCTTACGGCGGCAGCAGGCGGGCTTCCAGGCCGGTTGAACCGCTCAAGCCCACGCTCGCCGCCGAGCTGTTGACGGTCACGTCATAACGTCCCGCCGGCATCGACCAGCGCCCGCGCGGCGCCGACCAGTCGGACAGGATCCGCGGATCGGCTTCCACCGTCACCCGCGTGCTGGCGCCCGGGGCCAAGTCCACGATCGCCCAGCCGACCAGGCGCTGTCCCTTGCTGTTGCCGCGCTGGGTGACATAGACCTGCGGAATGTCGCGGCCGCGAGCGTTGCCGGTGTTGGTGACCGTGAAGCTGGCCATCAGGCTGTTGCCTTCGCTGCGCAGCTCCAGATTGTCATAGCGGAAACTGGTGTAGGACAGGCCGAAGCCGAAGGGAAACAGCGGGGTCATGCCCTTGCGGTAGTACCAGCGATAGCCGACATCGGAGCCCTCGATGTCGTAATTGACGGCCACACGCGGATCAAAATTGAACAGCCCGTCCAGGGTCGGGCGCGGCAACTGCTCCAGCGAGGCGGGGAAGGTGATCGGCAGGCGTCCGGAAGGATTGACGTCACCGAACAGGATGTCGGCGATGGCGTCGGCGCCCTTGATGCCGGGATACCAGGCCTCCAGCACCGCCGCGGTCTTGTCCAGCCAGGGCATCAGCACCGGGCCGCCCGTCTCCAGCACCACGATGGTGTGCGGATTGGCCGCCGTTACCGCCGCGATCAGGGCGTCCTGCCCGCCCGGCAGGTTGAGGTCGGGCACATCCATGCCTTCACTGGTCCATTGGGTGGCGAAGACGATGGCGACATCGGCGTCTTTCGCGCGCGCGGCGGCGAATTCCGGATAGGCGCCGTCATCGAAGGTGACATGGGCGGCGGGAGCGCGTGTCGCGATCGCCTTGGCGGGCGCGCCCGGCATCAGAAAGATCGCCTGCCATTCGTCAGCGGCATAAGTCGTGGGAATGGCCAGCGCGGGACCCGATTGTGGCGCCACCTGGGAGGAGCCGCCGCCTGACATCACCCCGATATTGGCATAGCCGCCGATGATCGCGATGCGTTTGGCGGTCTTGAGCAGGGGCAGGATGCCGTTGTTCCTGAGCAGCACCGCGCCGCTCGCGGCTTCCGCCCGCGCCGCCGCTTCGCCGCGGGCGATGTCGGGCGTGCCGATCCTGGACGGATCGTCGAACAGATGGTTGGCGATCATCGAGCGCAGGATGCGCTGGTTCATGTCGGTGATGCGCGCGGTATAGGCCGGATCCTTGCCATCCAGCGCCATCAGCGGCGCGCCGAAGAAGATCTGGGTGTCGAATTCCTCGCCCGATTCCCGGTCCAGTCCCGCCAGCGCGTCGGCGGTGGAATGGTTGGCGCCCCAGTCCGACATCACAAAGCCGGGATAGTGCCAGTCCTGCTTCAGCACCTTGTTGAGCAGGAAATCGCCGCCGCAGGAAAAGGGGCCGTTGAAGTGATTATAGGCGCACATCACCGCGCCGGGATTGCCGCGGTCGATGGCGATCTCGAAGGCCAGCAGGTCGCTTTCCCGCGCCGCGGCTTCGGAGATGTTCACGCCGATGGCGCTCTGCTGGGTCTCCTGGGCGTTCAGCGCATAATGCTTGACGGTGGACATCACATGCTGGTCCTGGATGGCGCGGATGGTTTCGCCCGCCAGCGTCCCGGCCAGTAGCGGATCCTCGCCCAGATATTCGAAATTGCGGCCATTGCGCGGTTCGCGCGTCAGGTCGACGCCGCCCGCCAAAAGCACATTCAACCCGCTGGCGCGCGCATCCTGGGCGATGGCCGCGCTGCCGTTGTAGGCGATCTGCAGGTTCCAGCTGGACGCCAGCGCCATGCTGGAGGGCAGCGCCGTGGCATTGCGCGCCCGTTTGCCGTTGATCCAGGCAACGCCCAGGCTGGCATCGGATTCCGCCAGCTGCGGAATGCCCAACCGCGCGATGCCGGGCGTATAGCCCGCGGCAAAGGGCGCGCCGATCTGCGGCAGCTTGTTGATCGCATTGGGACGGGAGAAGAATCCGTGCAGCAGCAGATTGCGCTCCTGGGGCGTCATCTGCTTGACCAGCGCCGTGGCGCGGGCATCGGGATCGGTGGCGGAACTGGATGCGGGTTCTGCCTTGGCCGCGCCTGTCAGCATGACGGCGCCGAACGCCAGAACAAACTGCTTGAACATTTTATGACCCCCGGCCCGGAAATGGCGGGAACCTAGCATGTCTGCCGGCCGGTTAAAGCTTGAGTCCGGTTAAAGCTTGAGCCCGGTTAAAGCTTGAGTCAGTCCGGCTTTGATGTTTGGCTTTGTGCCATGCTGACCGACCTGATCCTGGCCATCCTGCATCATCTGGCGATCGTGACCCTGATCGTGCTGCTGGCATTTGAATTCGCGCTGCTGCGTCCGGGAATCACAGCCGACAATCTGCGCCGGGCGACGAATGTAGATGCCGCTTACGGCGCGGTGGCGGGGCTGGTCATCGTGATCGGGGTGTCGCGGGTGATCTGGGGCGCCAAGGGCGCGGACTTCTATCTTTCCAATCCCTGGTTCTGGGCCAAGATGGCGAGCTTTCTGCTGATCGGGCTTCTCTCCATCCCGCCCACCCTGGCGCTACTGAAATGGCGCAAGGCGCAGAGACAGCACGCCGCTTTCCTGCCGCCGGATGGCGACGTCGCGCGTCTGCGCCGCTTTGTGCATGCCGAAGTGGGGCTGCTGGCGCTGGTGGTGGGCTTTGCCGCGGCGATGGCGCGCTATGGGGCCTTTTAGTCGCATTGGCGCGAAACGCCGGGCAGCGTAGACGGCCTTGTTCGGCGAAGGGCATCTTTTGGCGCGTCATCCCGGTCTGGTGCATTTCGCTTTGGCGGTTGGCGGCTTCGCCATCGGCACCACCGAATTCGCCACCATGAGCCTTCTGCCCTATTTTGCGCATGACCTGGGCATCAGCGCCCCCACCGCCGGCCATGCCATCAGCGCCTATGCCCTGGGCGTGGTGCTGGGCGCGCCCCTGATCGCGGTGCTGGCGGCGCGCATCGCCCGCCGCGATCTGCTGATCGGCCTGATGATTGTCTTCGCCCTGGCCAATGGGCTGACCGGGCTGGTGCCGTCCTATCACTGGATGCTGCTTTTGCGATTCGTAAGCGGCTTGCCGCATGGCGCTTATTTCGGCATCGCCATGCTGGTGGCGGCTTCACTGGTGAGCGAAGAGCAGCGCGCCCAGGCCGCCGCGCGGGTGCTGATGGGGCTCACCGTCGCCACCATCATCGGCGTGCCTGGTGCGGAGTGGGTGGGGCAGGCGATCGGCTGGCGCTGGAGCTTCGCCATCGTGGCGGCGCTGTCGCTGCTCACCGCCATCCTGGTGGCGCTGTTCGCGCCGCGTCAGCCGCCATCCAAAGGCGCCAGCCCCATGACCGAGCTGGGCGCGCTCAGGAACCGCGATGTGCTGCTGACGCTCGCGATCGGCGCCATCGGCTTTGGCGGCCTGTTCAGCGTCTACACCTATCTCGCGAACACGCTTTTGTCGGTGACCCATGTGCGCGAAGGCCTGGTGCCGCTGGTCTTCGCGGTGTTCGGCGCCGGCATGACGGCGGGACTGATGATCGTGCCGGGCTTTGCTCACGGCCGGCTGATGGCGACGGCGGGATGGCTGCTGGTATGGTTCGCGGCGACCCTGGTGCTTTATACCTTTGCGGTGGGGCATCTTTGGACCATCACGCTTTCGGTCTTCGCCATCGGCCTGGGCGGGGCGCTGGGACCGGTGCTGCAGACAAGGCTGATGGATGTCGCGGGTGATGCCCAGACCCTGGCCGCGGCGCTGAACCATTCCGCCTTCAATGTCGCCAATGCCCTGGGGCCGTTCCTGGGCGGGATCGCCATCGCCCACGGGCTGGGCCTTGCGTCCACCGGGCTGGTCGGCGCCGGGCTTGCGCTCAGCGGGCTGGTGATCTGGGCGATCGCGCTGAAGCTTCAGAGATAGGGCATCCACAGCCGGGCCGCGGCGTTGCGCAGCCTTTTCCACAAGGGCTCCGCCGCCAGCATGTCCGCCGTCAGGACGGTGCCTGTCGCGATGCGGGCGTCGATCAGCGCGTCCAATTCGGCGGTCAGCTTGCGATCCGTCACTTCCAGATCGAATTCGAAATTCAGCCGGAAGCTCCTCGCATCCCAGTTGGAGCTGCCGATCAGCGACCATTCCCCGTCCACGGTGCAGAGCTTGGTATGATCGAAGGGCGGCGGCGTGGTGATGACGGTGGCGCGGATATAGCGGAAAAAGCGCAAGTGCCCCCGCATCGCCCATTGCATGATCCACTGGTTGCTTTGTCCGGGCAGCACGATTTCGACCTTGACCCCGCGCAGTCCCGCCTGCTGGATGGCGAATTGCAGGCGCGGGTCGGGCAGGAAATAGGGGGTGATGATGCGGACATGGCTTTGCGCCAGGTTGAGCGCCGCACCCAGGATCAGCTCCAGCCGGTAGATGTCGGCATCCGGGCCGGACCGCAGGCCGCGTGCGCACGCCTCGCCAACAGGCTTCAGATCCGGCCACCAGCAATCGCCGTCCAGGGTCTCATCGGTGGTGAAGGTCCAGTCGCGGGCGAAGGCATCCATGACCACGCGCACCACCGGACCTTCGACGCGGAAATGCACGTCGCGGATCTGGCGGGCGCCTGACAGGCGGGCGGAATTTTCCGCGCCGATATTGAGTCCGCCCATGAAGGCGAGCGCGCCATCCGCCACCAGAATCTTGCGATGATTGCGCATGTTGAGAAAGGGCATGCGCCAGGGCAGCCAGGTGTGCAGGAAACGCGCGGCCTTCACCCCGCCACGCTGCATGCGATAGAAGATTTCCGGATGGATATAGCCTGCGCCCACGCTGTCCAGCAGCACGCGCACGGCCACGCCGCGCTTGACCGCCTCGATCAGGGCCTGGGCGAATTCCTGCCCCGCCGCGTCATCGCGGAAAATATACGAGCTCATGGCGATGCAATGCTTCGCCGCCCGGATCGCCGCCAGCATTTCGGGATAGGCTTTGTCGCCGCCCTCCAGAACCGCGAAGGCATTGCCGCCGGTCAGCGGGTTCTGCGTCACCCGCGCGCTGACCTGGGACAACAGCGCGATATGCGCCGCCGCCCTTGGCGTCACCGCTTCGGGCGGTGTTGCCTGTTTTTCATGCAGCCGGTTCAGCTTCAGCGCGCGGCGCGTCACCCGGTTGATGCCGAACAGGTAATAAAGCAGCGAGCCCAGGATGGGCGCGAACCACACCGCGCCGATCCATCCCAGCGCGCCGCGCACGTCGCTTTTCTTGAGCAGCACGTCGATGGTGACGATGCCGGCCAGCACCACATCCAGAATGGCCAGCGTCATCGCCATGGCGGGCGAGGACCAGAAAGCGGACAAGGGAAACATGGACGGGAGGCCCGGATTATTCTTATACTGACGTCACTATAGATGATTTGCCTGAAACCGGTTCCTTCTTTGCCAGTTTAGACAACATGGTGCCCAGCTTTCCCAGTCATGCCGATGGCCGGCTGCGCGTGATCAGCTGGAATTTGCTGCGCCGGGTGGGCGCCGGCGTAATGGATGTGTGCAAGCTGGTGAAAACCTACCAGCCCGACCTGCTGCTGCTGCAGGAATGCACCGAAGACATCACCGAACTGCCGTCGCTGGTGGGCGGGCATTTCTTCCGCCATCCCATGCAGGCGCGCATCTATGGCCTGGCGGCCTGGAGCCCGCATCCCTTTCCGCCGTCCACGGCGATAAAGCTGCCTTATTCCATCCTGCCGGGCCGGGTGCCGCCCAGGCTGGCCCAGATCGTCTCCTTCCATGGCATCAGCATCGCCAATGTGCATCTGAGCCATGGCCAGTTCCTCAACCGCTTCCAGCTGCGCCATATCATGGAGCAGATGGACGGACCTGCCGCCATCATCGGCGATTTCAATGCCGTTGGGCCGGTGGGCTTTCAGGGCTTTGCCGATATCGGGCCGCGCCGGCGTACCCATCGCGCCGGCAATATCATCGCGCTGAGGCTGGACCGCTGCATTGCCCGCGGACTGGTCTGTTCGGCCTCAGAGGTGCTGGACAGGGGCCCCAGCGACCATCATCCCATGGTGCTGGACATGGCGGTGGACACCGCTTTCCATGTGCCGGGCCTCGAAGACAGCACACTGCTGGCGCTTTAGATAGCCAGCTCTGCCGCCGTCTTTTCCAGATTGATCTCGGTGTTGGCCAGCATCTCGGCCAGCGGGCGTTCGCGCCTGTTGATGGAATAAGCTGCCTTCAGACCGATCATCTTGATCTGCTCCGGCGTGGCGGAAAGCTTGCCGCACAGTGCGATCACCGGGGTTTTTCGGGCGCGGCCGCACAAGCCCTGGATCAGTTTTCCCTGCGCACTCTGGCCATCGAGATGGCCTTCGCCGGTGATGATGAGATCGGCTTCGCGCGCCGCGGCGTCGAAGCCGGTGATGTCCAGCACGATCTCGATGCCGCGCCGAAGCTCAGCACCCAGGAAAGCGACGGCGCCATAGCCCAATCCGCCAGCCGCGCCGGCGCCGGGCATGTCCGCAACATCGCGGCCGAGCTGGGTTTTCACCATCTCGGCAACGTGTTTCAGCCCGTCATCCAGTTCAGCCAGAACCGGATCGCTGCCGCCTTTCTGGCGTCCATAGATCCAGGCCGCACCCGTTGGGCCGTAAAGTGGATTGGTGACATCGCACAGCACCTCCATTTTTTCGAAAGGCGCGGGCGCCGGCACTAGCCGGACAATGTCTTTCATGTGCCCACCGTCCGGCGGCACGTCTTTTCCATTCGCCTCCAGAAAGCGCCAGCCCAGCGCCGCCGCGGCCCCGATGCCGGCGTCGTTGGTGGCGCTGCCGCCGATGGCGAGCAGGGCGCGGGCAGCACCACGCGCTTTGGCGTCGGCCAGCAGTTCGCCAGTGCCGAAGGTCGAGGTCTTGCGCGGATCGCGTTCTTCCAAAGTCAGCAATTGCAGGCCGGAGGCGCGCGCCATCTCCACCACGGCGGTGACGCCGTCGGCGGAGAGGCCATAGCGGCCCATCACCGGCCGGCCCAAGGGATCGGCAACCCGCTTTTCGATCCAGCCCAGGTCCAGCGCCCGGCCCAGCACATCCAGCAGGCCTTCGCCGCCGTCCGACAACGGCATCTCGGTCACAATCGCGTCGGGATGGCTTTGCTTCAGGCCACGCGCGATGGCCGCGCAGACCGCATCGGCGGGCAGGGCGTCCTTGAAGCTATCGCAGGCGACCAGGATGTTCATGGCTAAGCACTAAGGCAAAAGCGATTGCCGGCCTAGCCTCCCCTGCGTGCCGAAGGCGCTCGCATGGGGAGGTGGCTGTAGCTGGCCCTCGGGCCAGCGAAAGCCGGAGGGGGCAACTTGCTAGTGGTGCTTGAAATACTGCACCGCGCGCTCGTGTTTTTCCGCCGCGGCGCGGCTGTCGAAAGTCCCCAGGTTGCGGCGCCTGCCGGTCTTGGGGTCTTTCTTGCGGGAATAGAGCCGGTATTTGCCGGAAGCCAGTTTGCGGATCATGAACCTGTCCTTCTTTTCAGGTCGTAAGGGGCCCTTCAGGTCGAAACGGGTTGCGCGCACGCGCGTTCCTGCTTTGATGCGGACCCATGAAGCTGCGCATCATCCTTCTCCTCGCCGCCACCGTCCTTCTGGGTGGCCAGGCCAAACTGGACCGTGAATTCAGCGAATGTCCGGAATGTCCGCAGATGGTGGGGATCCCGGCCGGAAAATTTCTGATGGGCAGTCCGGCGCACGAGCCGGGGCGGTTTGATTCCGAGGGGCCGCAGCATGTGGTGACGATCAAGGCCTTCGCGCTGGCCAAATACCCCGTCACCAGCGCGGAATTTCTCACATTTCTCAACGTCACCGGCTATCAGCCGCAAGCCTGCAATCCGTTGCTGGGCCTGGGCTGGCGCCAGTTGAAGCGCGGGCTTGCGGCCACGCCCACCGATGTCGAGCCGCCGCGCTGGCCGGCCGTGTGTCTCGACTGGAAAGATGCCGAGGCCTATATCGCCTGGATCAACGCGCGCGCGCGCGCCGCCCATCCCGAGATCGGCAGCCGCAATCCCTATCGGTTGCCCAGCGAGTCGGAATGGGAATATGCCGCCCGCGCCGGCACCACCACCACACGCTGGTGGGGCGATGACGTGGGCGGCGGCCATGCCAACTGCAATGGCTGTGGCAGCGAGTGGGACGACAAGCTGCTGGGGCCGGTGGACGCGTTTCCGGTCAATGCTTTCGGGCTCTCCGGCATGCTGGGCAATGCCTGGGAATGGATGGCGGATTGCTGGCATCCCAGCTATGTGGGCGCCCCCAGTGACGGCCGCGCCTGGACCGACAGTTTCTGCATCCGCCATGCGATCCGGGGCGGCGCCTGGAACAACATTCCCATCTTTGTGCGCAGTGCCGCGCGGGTGGCGGCGGCGGAAGATGGCGCCGACCAGGATTATGATTATTCGACGCTCACCGGCTTCCGCATCGCGCGGGATTTGCCATAAGTCCGGAAGACGCGAATCCGGCAATTTCGGACATTTTGGCTTTTCTCTGCTCTTTTCCCGGATACGATCGCGTTCATGTCCAGACGCATCGGCATCATTGGCTATGAAGGCATCGCAATTCTCGATTTGGCGGCGCCAATCGAGGCATTCGAAACCGCCAACGCCTTTCATGGATCAAAAGCATATGCCCTTACGGTTGTCAGTCCCGACGGCAAGCCATTTCGCAGCGAAGGAAATGTCGCCATCAGCGCCGCCGGGTCGTTCCGCGATTCGCCGGCTTTCGATACCCTGATCGTCCCCGGTGGCGCGGGGCTTCGCGAGCCTCGTATTGGCGCGCCGGTTGTGACGTTCCTGAAACAACGGGTACACAATACCAGGCGTATTGTTTCCATTTGCACGGGTCTTGAGGCTCTTGCACAGGCGGGGCTGATGGATGGTCGGCGCGCCACCACGCATTGGCGGTTCGCTCCGGCGATGGCCCGGAAATTCCCGCAGATTCTGCTTGATGCCAACGCCATCTACTTGCGTGACGGCAAGTTCTACAGCTCCGGCGGCCTCACGGCGGGAATAGATCTTTCCCTCGCACTGATCGCTGAAGATTTGGGGGAAAAGACAGCCCTGGCTGTGGCGCGTGAGCTGGTTGTTCACCTCAAACGCACAGGCGGTCAGACGCAATTTTCGGAGCCCCTGCAATTCCAGACCAAGGCAGGTGACGATTTTTCTGATTTGGCGGCCTGGATTTTGCGCAACCTCAGAAATGACTTAAGTGTCGAGAGCTTGGCAAAGAAAATGAATCTCGGCGCCCGGCACTTCTCCCGCCGGTTCAACGCCGCATTCGGCACCCCGCCAGCGACCTATGTCGAACAGTTGCGCTTGGATGAGGCTCGGCGACGCCTGCCGGCGCGCAATCAGACTGTCACTGGCGTTGCCTTTTCCGTCGGCTATGCCAGCGCTGACGCATTTTGCAGGGCGTTTGAGCGCCGTTTCGGTGTTTCGCCGTCCGTCTACAGGAAAAGCAATATAGTAGCCGCTCCTTTATCTGGTCTACCGCAGCACCGCCTTGGGATCGAGATCGATCGTCAGGGTCTGGCTTTTCTGGCTCAGTCCGCCCGGCCACTGGATGGGTGAGGCCAAAAGCGCGGCATCGCGGGCCGACAGCGCCATGTTGCGGAAGATCTTGTCGGTGTTGAAACGCTGCTGGTCCACGATATCGACCGTGTCGATCATCCCGCTTTTCAAAAGCCGCACCCGCACCAGCACCGGCATGTTGCGCGCGCCGGGGAGCGAAAGATCGGGCAGCCAGCGCCTTAAAATCTGTGCACGGATGAAATCCTTGAGCGCATAATTGCCTTCGCCCTCGCCACTGCCGGTGCCGCCAGGCGCCGCCGTGTTGTCGGCATTGGGCAACGCGGCGTCGGGCGTCTTCAGCTGGGCCAGCGCCCGCAGCCGGGCCGACAATTCGTCTTCCGGTTCCTTGGTGCCCCTGGGACTGGTGCCTTCGGGCACCGGCGCGCTTTCCGGATGGGGTCTTGCCACCTCGAGCCGCGTGGCCGGCGCGGTCGAGGACTTCTGGCCCATGGTGCCACCGATCACCAGTTCGACGGGCAGGGCGCGCAACTCAGTCTCTGTCAGCGCGGGCCGCTGATGCACATACCAAAGCGCCGCCAGAAGCAGCAGCAGGTGGAGAGCCACCGACAACAGGACGCCCGGCCCGCCGTCCTTCCTCAGCTTTTCCGTCCAGGCCTGCATGCGCCCACTCTATTAATTAACCGGCGGCTGCGCTATTGGAGCGCCATGAAGATCAAGCTTTACCAGGGCGACCTGCCGGACGGGCTCAACCTGGGTTCTCTGGTCGCCATCGATACCGAAACCCTGGGGCTCAATCCCCATCGCGACCGGCTGTGCCTGGCGCAACTGTCGGCAGGCGATGGCGTGTGCCACGCGGTGCAGTTCGCCGCCGGTCAATATGCTGCTCCCAATCTCAAGAAATTGCTGGCCGACCCCGGGGTGACCAAGCTGTTCCATTTCGCCCGTTTCGATATCGCCATGTTCCGGCAATATCTGGAGGTGGACTGCAAGCCGCTCTATTGCACCAAGATCGCCTCCAAGCTGGTCCGGACGTATACGGACAAACACGGGTTGAAGGACCTGGTGCGCGAACTGCTGAATGTGGATCTTTCCAAGGAACAGCAATCCTCGGACTGGGGCGCCAAGGATCTCAGCGAAAAGCAGCTTGCTTACGCCGCCAACGACGTCGCCTATCTGCACCAGCTCAAGACCGCGCTGGACGCCATGCTGGCGCGCGAAGGCCGCGAGCAGCTGGCGAAGGCCTGTTTCGATTTCCTTCCCGCCCGCGCCAGCCTAGACCTCGCCGGCTGGGAGGAAGTCGACATTTTTGCGCATTGAGAGCTCCGGACCGCGCAGCGGGTGAGCAGGTCCGGTGGACCTGCGAAAGGAGCGAGCGCCGCGAGCTTGGGCGAGCGGCAACGGCAATCACCACCCCAGTCCTGCCCAGCTTGCAGGCAGGACCGTTTCGGGCGAAACTTGGCACGAAATTCGCTTAACGCCGCTGTAATCCAAGCCGGGTTAGGCGGCGTGTCGAGAACACTGCGACATATCAAAGGCTTAGATGGCGACCTCCAAGGCCCCTCTGCATACCCTGTCGGGCGACACAGCCGCCGCCGACCTGGCCGCGGCGCGCCGGGTGCTGGCCACGGCCAGCGAGGCCCTGGCCCAGCTGGCGGAAGCCCTAAATGGGGATTTCAGCCATGCCGTGGGGCTGATGCTGGTCGCGAAAGGGCGAATCATCGTCAGCGGCATGGGCAAGTCCGGCCATGTCGCCCGCAAGATCGCCGCCACTCTGTCCTCCACCGGCACGCCGGCCTATTTCGTCCATCCCGCGGAAGCCAGTCATGGCGACATGGGCGCCATCACCCGCCAGGATGTGCTGCTGTTGTTGTCCTGGGGCGGGGAGACGGCGGAACTGTCCGACCTGATCACCTATGCCAAGCGCTATCGCATTCCCATCATCGCCATCGGCGCCAATCCGGACTCCACCCTGATCAAGGCGTCGGATGTGAAGCTGCTGCTGCCGCGCGCGCCCGAGGCCTGCCCGATGGGGCTCGCCCCCACCACTTCCACCACCATGATGCTCAGCCTGGGTGATGCGCTGGCGGTGGCGCTGATGGAGCGCAAGGGCTTTTCGCCCGACCAGTATCGCGATCTGCATCCCGGCGGCAGCCTGGGCCGCGCCCTGGTCCGCGTCAGCGACCTGATGCACAGCGGCGAGGCCGTGCCGCTGGCCAGGCCCGACACGCCGATGCGCGACCTGCTGCTGACCATGGCGTCCGGCCGGCTGGGCTGTGTCGGCATCGTGGATGCGGCCGGGGCGCTGACCGGCATCGTCACCGACGGCGATATCCGCCGCCATGCGGCGGGAATCGAAAACCGCCTGGCGTCGGAAGTGATGACCGCCAATCCCAAGGTCGCGCGCCCCGGCCAGCTGGCGGCGGAAGCCCTCGCCCTGATGACGGAAAAGAAGATCACCCAGCTCTTTGTCCTGGCGCAAGGCGATCCCGCGCCCAAAGGCGTGATCCATATCCATGACTGCCTGCGCGCGGGAATTGCATGAGCATGGCGGCGGAACGCGATCCTTCCACGGGCTATGACTGGTCGGCGCGCGTGCGCACCACCACCCTGGAGGCGCTGCGCTATTCCCGCTTTGTGGTGCTGATGAAGCGCATCCTGGCGCTTGGCGCCTTCCTGACCATCGCCGCGGTGCTGGCCTTTTTCTTCGTCCAGCGCATGCCGCGCCAGCTTGAGATGTCCTATGAGCGTCTGGGCCGGGTGCAGAACGACCTCACCATGATGAAGCCGCGCCTGGCCGGCAGCGATTCCAGGGGCAATCCCTATGTCATCACCGCCGACCGCGCGGTGCAGGACGCCCATAATCCCAAGAAAGCCACGCTGCAGAACCTGGAAGCCGACCTCACCCTCGACAAGGGCAACTGGATCAATGCTCGCGCCAAGGCGGGCATGGTGGACACGGCCACCGGCGAGCTCGAGCTCTATAACGGCATCGATGTTTTCACCGCCAATGGCTATGAGCTGCACTCAAACAGCGCCTCCGCCAACATGAGGCAGAGCGTGATCCACGGCCACGAAGCCGTGACGGGGCAGGGCCCGGATGGAACGCTGAGGGCCGACCAGTTCCATGCCGACCGCAATACCGACATCCTCACGCTCAGTGGTCATGTTCAGATGACGTTATTCGGAAGCAAATGATGAAACGCGCCCTTATTCTCGCCGCCTCCGTTGCCGCGCTGCCCGGTATGGTGCATGCCGCACCCGCTTCAAAGCCCATCACCGGCAATCACGACAACAATGCGCCCATCAACATCTCCTCCGACAATTTCCAGGCCGACCTCAATGCCAAGAGCGGCACCTATACCGGCAATGTGATCGTTGTTCAGGGCGACACCAAGCTGCGCGCCAACCAGGTGCGTGTCCTCACCGTCAACGGCAAAGCCGACAAGATCACCGCCAACGGCAATGTGGTGGTGGATTCGCCCGCCTCCGGCATCGCGACCGGTGACAATGGCGTCTATTCGGTGGGGCCGCGCGTGGTGGTGATGACCGGCAATGTCGTGCTCAAGAAGGGCAAGAACGTGCTGCACGGCGCCCAGCTCACCGTCAATCTCGTCACCGGTGTGGCGAATCTGGGCGGCGGTGGCGGCGTAAAGACGCCGCAAAACCCAACCGGCCGTGTGCAGGGCGTATTTACGCCCAATTCACAAACCCAATAGGTCTCGGGAAATGAACTTTCATGGTTCCTTAAACACAAACAGGCATGGTTTTTGCCAATGAGCGAGAAACACACAGAAACTGCTGAAAATATGGGCGAAAACGCCCAGGATGGCCTGCGCCTGGTCGAAGGCGGCAAGGGATTGGCGGTTTCACGCATCGGAAAGAGCTTCAACAAGCGACCCGTGGTGCGTTCGGTTAGCCTTTCGTTAAAGCGCGGCGAGGCGGTGGGCCTGCTTGGTCCCAACGGCGCCGGCAAGACCACCTGCTTCTACATGATCACCGGCCTGATCCCCGCCGACACCGGCTCGATCGAAGTGGACGGCCATGACGTGACCAAGCTGCCCATGTACCGCCGGGCGCGGCTGGGCATCGGCTACCTGCCGCAGGAAGCCTCGATCTTTCGCGGGCTGACCGCCGAACAGAATATCCGCGCCACCGCCGAACTGCTGGAGCCGGATGGCGCCAGGCTGGAAGCCATGGTGGAAGCGCTGCTGGCGGAATTCGGCATCACCCATATCCGCAACACGCCGGCCGTGGCGCTGTCGGGCGGCGAGCGCCGCCGCGTGGAAATCGCGCGCTGCCTTGCCACGCATCCGTCCTACATCCTGCTGGACGAGCCCTTCGCCGGTATTGACCCCATCGCGGTGGGCGAAATCCGCGACCTGGTCAAGCATCTCAAGGACCGCGGCATCGGTGTCCTGATCACCGACCACAATGTGCGCGATGCGCTCGATGTGATCGACCGCGCCTACATTCTTCATGACGGGCGCGTGCTGAGGGAAGGCACGCCCGCCGAGATCGTCAGCGACCGCGATGTGCGGCGCGTCTATCTCGGGGAAAAGTTCACGCTGTAGGGCGCCATGGCTGGGGTTGGTCAGAGACTTGAGATACGGCAGGGCCAGTCTCTGGTCATGACGCCGCAATTGCAGCAGGCGATCAAGCTGCTGCAACTGTCCAATATCGAGCTGGCCGAATATTGCGAACAGGAGCTGGAGCGCAATCCGCTGCTGGAGCGTGATGACCGCGAGGGCGGCCCCGTCAGCGATGGGCCCGAGGCCGCGGCCGAGAACACCAGCGGCGAACGCGCCGACGAGGCGCTGTCGCGCGAGGATTTCTCCAAGGCCTCCGACCTGGACGAGGCCGCGCATGACAACATGTATGACGCCGGCGAATCCCGTACCAAGGCCGCGGAAGGCCCGCAGACCAGCTCGTTGACCGACTGGACCACGGTGAAATCCGGCAACGCCTATGAAGGTGAAGACGGGCTGGAATCCGCCATCACGGCGGAAGCCTCGCTCAAGGACCATCTGGAGAACCAGCTTTCCATCGCCGCCCTGTTGCCGGAGGACCGCATGATCCTTTTGGCGCTGATCGATGCGGTGGATGAGGCCGGTTATCTGCGCGCCGACCTGGTGGAACTCGCCACGCGGCTGGGCTGCGAGCTGGAAGACGTGCAGGCGGTGCTGGGCGTGCTGCAGGGTTTTGACCCGGTGGGCGTGGGCGCCCGCGACCTGGCGGAATGCCTGGGCCTGCAGCTTAAAGCGCGCGACCGGCTGGATCCGGCGATGGACGCGCTTCTCACCCGGCTCGACCTGGTGGCGCGCCGCGACATCGGCCAGCTCACCGCGCTGTGCGGCGTCGATGCCGAAGATGTCGCCGACATGATCTCGGAAATCCGCACCCTCAACCCCAAGCCGGGACTGGCCTTCGGCAGCGAGCCGGTGACGCCGGTGGTGCCGGATGTCTTCGTCCGGGAAAGCCCGGAAGGCGGCTGGCAGGTGGAAGTGAACTCCGACACCCTGCCCAGGCTTCTGGTCAACAATCAGTATTACGGCACCGTCTGCAAGACCGCGCGCGACAAGGAGAGCAAGAGCTATCTTGCCGACTGCCTCAACAACGCCAACTGGCTGGTCAAGAGCCTGGACCAGCGCGCCCGCACCATCCTGAAAGTCGCCAGCGAGATCGTGCGCCACCAGGACGCCTTTCTCACCCATGGTGTGCGCCATCTCAGGCCGCTCAATCTGCGAATCATCGCCGACGCCATCTCGATGCATGAGTCCACCGTCAGCCGCGTCACCTCCAACAAATACATCGCCACGCCGCGCGGGTTGTTCGAACTCAAATACTTCTTCACCGCCTCCATCCAGTCCGTGGACGGCGCTGAATCGCACAGCGCCGAAGCGGTGCGCGACCGCATCCGCGAAATGATCGAAAATGAGGAACCGCGGGAAATCCTCTCCGACGACCGCATTGTTTCGCTCCTGACCGCGGACGGTGTGAACATCGCGCGCCGCACCGTGGCCAAGTATCGCGAGGCCCTGCGCATCCCCTCTTCGGTGGAGCGCCGCCGCCTCAAGGCCGGCAGCGGTCCGGCCCTCGCCGCCCGCTAACCAAGGCTATTAAGTCAAGATTGACTTTGCCGGGGCACCGGCCTATGAACCCGCCGCTTTTGGGCAGGGCCCCCCGGACAGGGGCGAACCAAATTTTCCGCTCACCACCGGGATTCTTGATGAATATCGCCGATCTGCTCGCGCCCGATGCCGTTCTCGCAGGCCTGAAGGCGCAGTCCAAGAAGCAGCTTTTGCAGGAATTGTCGGCGCGCGCCCATGCGCTGACCAGGCTGTCGGAGCGCCGCATTTTCGAGACCCTGGTGGAGCGCGAGCGGCTTGGCACCACCGGCGTCGGCGCCGGCATCGCCATCCCCCATGGCCGCATGGCCGAGGCCAAGACCATCACCGGCATCTTCGCGCGCCTGGAAAACCCGATCGACTATGAAGCGGTGGACAGCCAGCCGGTGGACCTGGTGTTCATGCTGCTGGCGCCGGAAAATGCCGGGGCCGACCATCTCAAGGCCCTGGCGCGGGTGTCGCGCCTTCTGCGCGACAAGGCGGTGTGCGAGAAGCTGCGCGCCGCGAAGTCGTCCGAGGCGCTCTATGCCATCTTGATTGGCGACAAGAACGGCGCCGGCACAGCTGCCGCCTGAGGCGCTTGTCTTTCACGTCGTGAGTTCGTCGCGCCATCGCTCGTGTACTTCCTGTACACGTCGCTCGGCGCTCCTGCCCACGCCGCGAAATACTGCGCGCCTTACTTGAGCAGGGTAACTTTCTTCACGACGATCGGCGTGATCGGCGCCTGTCCGGGCATCGGACCATTGTCGCCCACCGGCACATTGCCGATCGCATCCACCACATCCATGCCGGATGCGACTTCGCCGAACACCGCATAGCCGGTGGTGTTGCCGGGATCATCCGCCTTGTGGTCCAGCGGCGTGTTGTCGGCCAGATTGATGTAGAACTCCGCCGTGGCGCTGTCAGGCGCATCGGCCCGGCCCATCGCCACCGATCCGCGCAGGTTGGAAAGGCCATTGTTGGCCTCCAGCGGCAGGCCGCCGGGATGGATGCCACGGCCTTTGCCCTTGGCGTCGAAGCTGCCCATCTGGATCACGAAGCCCTTGGCGACCCGGTAGAAGCAGGTGCCGTCATAATGCTTCTCCTTCACATAGCGCAGCATGTTGGCGACGCTCTTGGGGGCGCGGCTCGCATCCAGCTGCAGGGTGATGTCGCCCATGGAAGTGGAGATCAGCACCCGCGGGCCGGTCATGGGCGGGTTGGCGGGCGCGGGCGTGACGGCCTGGGGGGTAGGTGCCGGCGCGGTCGTGTCAGCCGGCGGCGCGGCGGCAGGCTGTGCTGTGTTCGCATCCTGCGCGAAGGCAGCGGTGACGGAGAGACAAAGGGCGAGGGTGGTCAGGATGTGGCGCATGGCATCAAATTAAACAGAAAGGCCGCGGGACGTCACGCGCCCCGCGGCCTTTGATGTTCGTTTCGCGCCGTCCTAGTGGAGGCTGACCGGGGTGAGCTCATTCTGTACCGCCGCGCCATAGGCGCTGGCATAGCCATCGGTGAAACCCAGCACGCTGCCATCCTCGGCATGCAGGACATAGAGCTTCATGCCATCGGGCAGATCGATATTGGCCGGGATCAGGCCCAGGCGGTGCGCCTCTTCGCTGCCCGTGGGCTTGATGTAGGCGATGCGGCCGGCCTCAAATTTGCCGTCTTCCAGGTCGTCGCTCTCAAATCTGTCAATCATGTTAGCCTCCAGTCTTGATGTCTATTACCCGCACGCTGGGCTGGACTTGCTTGCGGGCCAAATCGATCTTCAACAATCCATTTGCCAACGCGGCAGCGGTGACTTCGATGCCGTCAGCCAGGACGAAGCTGCGCAAAAATTGTCGCGCCGCAATGCCACGGTGAAGGAACGTTTTGTCGCTTGCTTCCGCCTGACGCCCGCGGACCACCAGCTGGCGGTCCTCTTCGGTGACACTAAGCTCTTCATTTGAAAAGCCCGCCACCGCCAGGGTGATGCGGATGCCGCCGTCTTCCAGCTCTTCGATATTGTAAGGCGGATAGGAATCCCCCGCGGTGCGGGCGGTGCGCTCCAACAGCCTTTCCAGATGCTCGAAGCCCAGGAGATAGGGGCTTCCAAAGATCGTCTGCCTGTTCATGTCCAGCCCTCCTTTGAGCGGCTGTCCGGCCCCCATTATGGGCTGCCGATAGAACAGAAGTGGGGTATCGGAACCGGTATTCAAGATGTGGGCGGGCCTGTGGAAACAACCCCCGGTTGTTCCACCCACTGTTGAACCCGGGACAGGAGGCAGGCAAAACCGCCCCATGCTGGTCATTCTGGACGGCGGCCCCCGGCGCGTCTTTTCCGCTCCCCTCGAGGTCATCCGGGCCGATACCGCGGCCCAGGTGCCCCAGGCCCTGACGGCCATGGCGGCGGCGCTGGCCCAGGGCCACCATGTCGCGGGCTGGCTGGATTATGAGCTGGGCTATGCCCTGGAACCGCGGCTGCGG
>DATAWO010000130.1:0-1868 GCA_036267165.1 Rhizomicrobium sp.
ACGGTGAGGCCGCAGTCTTCTTCGCGGACGGGCGGGGTTGCGCCGCGCGCAGCTTCGGCGGCAAGCTGAAAGCGCAACGCGCCCCGCACACAGGCATCGGCGAAGCGGGTCAGCTCCGCCGTGACTTTTTCCACGTCCCATATGCCCGCGATATCGGCCATGGCGATGGCCAGCGCCGCCCGCCGCTTGGCGGTGCGCAACTCCTTCATCGCCTGGGCTTCGCTTTGGGCATGGGCGCACGCCTGGGCCAGCAGCACGGCGGCAGTCACCACGGTTTCAGGCCCGGCTCCGAAATATTCCCCCAGGGCACCAAGCTCACGCTGGGCCAGCCGCCCCAGAAACGGACTGTTGCCGAACACCGCATCCAGCAGCGGCTCTTCGCTGGCGAAGCCCTGTTCCGCCAGCCCGGCCTTCACCCGGGCCACACGCTCGGGATCAAAGGCCTTGGGAGGTGTGCGAAATTCCGGCATGCGGCCAGTTTAGCGTGACCGCGCGAACTGCAAAGCCGGATCTATTCAGCCGCACTCTTCATCGGCGCGCCCGGCACCGCGCGGACCGCGATTCTGGGGAAGCGCAGCACCGCCTTCAGGCCGGTCGGCACATTGTCTTCCAGCGCCAGCTCGGCATTGTGGAAATGCGCCACCGCCGCCACCAGCGAGAGGCCCAGGCCCGTGCCGGGCGAATTGCGGCTGGCTTCCAGGCGCACAAAGCGTTCCGTCACCCGGGGCCGGTCGGCCAGCGGAATGCCGGGGCCGCTGTCGGCCACGGAAAGATCGACGCTCTCCGGGGTGACGGTGGCGCGGATGCGCACCTTGCCGCCGGCGGGCGTGTATTTGATGGCGTTGTCCACCAGATTGGCCAGCGCCTGGGCGATCAGGCTGCGATTGCCTTCGATCGCGACAGGGCTGCCTGGAATCAGCGCCAGCGACAATTTCTTCTCATCCGCCAGGGGCTCATAGAGTTCGACCACATCCGCCGCCACCGCCCCCAGCTCCAGCGGCGACATGGCGGCGCGGGTGGTGCCGGCGTCGGTCTCCGCGATCAGGAGCAGGGCATTGAAGGTGCCGATCAGCTGGTCAGTCTCGGCGATGGCGCGCTCGATCTCGCTCGCCTGCGCCCCGCTGGCATTGAGGCGCGCCACCGATTCCTCCAGCCGATTGCGCAACCGGTTGAGCGGGGTGCGCAAATCATGCGCCACCGAATCGGTGACCTCGCGCAGGCCCTTCATCAGCCGCTCGATGCGGTCCAGCATGAGGTTGAGATTCTCCGCAAGCGCGTCAAATTCATCGCCCGAGCCGTTGAGCGGCACCCGTCTTGTCAGGTCGCCTCTCATGATCTCGCCGCTTGCGCGGTTGATGGTGTCCAGGCGTCTCAGCATGTTGCGGCTGAGCAGCGCCCCGCCCACCGTGCCCAGAACCAGGATCAGCAGCACCGTCCAGGGCAAGGTGGTGGTGAACATGCGCTCGGTCAGATAGCGGTCATGCACATCCTGGGCGACCAGAATCATGAAATCCGCCGGCAGCGGAAAAACACGCCCGCGGGCGCGGCGGGTTTCCAGCTTGCCGTTCAGCGGCCGGTCATAGTCGAACTCGACCATGCTGCCTGGCGCGGTCTGGGAAACCTGCGGCCAGAATTCCAGATTCCCGGCCACGATATGATGAAGCCCGTCTGCCACCAGATAGAGCGCCTGGCCCTGATGCAGGGAGCGCGAACGCACCGTCTCCACCAGGCCGGGCAGGCCGAAATGCTGATACTGTTCGGTGAGACCGATGATATCGGCTTCGATGATCTGGTCGGTCTGGGCGTCGAGCGTGCGGCGCGTGTTCCAATAGGTGAAGAACAGCAGCGCCGACACCGAGAAGGCGAAC
>DATAWO010000131.1:0-5574 GCA_036267165.1 Rhizomicrobium sp.
ATCAGCTGCGCCAGGGCGGTGTCATCGCGGTAATAGCCGCCGGTATTGTGATAGCCGGCGTTGAGCAGGCGGCCATTGTCGGTCGACTGATCCGGCCAGTAGCGGCCACGCTCGCTGACATAGAAAGTGTCGGGGAAGACGGAGGCGAAGCGGTCAAAGGCTTTCTGATACTTCGCCTTCTGGCCGGCGGGATAGACCAGGTCGGCGTCGCCAAACCGGTTATTGGCCGAAATGGCCGCCCAGCGCGGGCTCGCATCTTCGTGCAGCGGCGGATATTTCGGAATCGCCGGCGGCTTCGGCTCGCGCACATTGTCGGGCCGGAGGTCGTTGGGATCGCTCTTGGTGTGATTGTCCGCATATTCCTGCAGGCGCCAGTTGTGCAGCGGCTCGGACTGGCCCGGCAGCCCCTTTACGATCGGAGAAGCGAACTGCATGGCGGTGTGGGCGCGGATGCGGGTGACGAAATTTTCCATCGCCTGGGTCTCGGCGATGATCTCGCCGGCATCGCCTGCCTGGCCGGCTTTGGGCGGCGCGGGCAGGGCGTTCCACATGGCCTCAAGCTTGGCGACCGGTCCCACCGGGTTCTTGTCATGCAGGATGGACCAGACCATCGGCAGATATTTGGCGCTGAGCTTCATGTCGGCGGCGGTGGACGCCAGGCTCGCGTTCGGCTTGCCCAGCTCCTTGCGATAGCGGTAGCGCCATGAGGCCTCGAAATAATCGGCAAAGCTGGTGTCTTGCGCCTGATAGAAGGCGATGATGCGCTGGATCGAGTATTTGTCGCGATCGCTTTCCACCCGCATGAAATAGGGCGCGAAATCGATGCCATCGGGCTTGAGCACCACTTGGTCGGCGATCTGGCGCGCGCCTTGCAGATATTTGTTCAACAGCGCCGGCGACATGGTCAGGGTCTCGCCGGAATTGTCGAAGCCGGCGGTGTTGGCGGGATCGACCGGGAACTGGCGGGCGATCTGCATGTCCTGGCCGGTCAGGTCGCGGATGGTGTTGTCATACTCCGCGTTGCTGAGCCGGCGCGCCAGCACGGTGCCGGGATCGCCGCCCAGCCGCTTGATCTCTTCGGTGCGCACGTCATGCACAAAGGCGACGATCTGATCGATCATCGCCTGCGGCGGCTGCGGCATCTGCTTGGGCGGCATCTCGTGGTTGGTCAGCCGGTCGGCGAGCAGCGACCAGCGCGGGAAGTCCTCCTTCACCTGGTCGAGGGCGGTGTAGGACTTGAGGTCGAACTGTCCGGTGGGCTGCGGGCCGGAATGGCAGACGACACAATATTTTCCCACGAAGGGCTTCACCGTGTTGTCCAAACGGTTCTGCAGGTCCGACGAATCCGCGGCGAAAGCCGTGGTCGAGACAGAGAGAAGAAGACCCAAAACCAGCAATCTCATGAGCAGCTCTTGTTCTTGTTGAAGCTCGACAAACCGCACCCGCGGCTGTCCTCCCGGACGGCGCCGGCGACTCTGGTGCAATGAGGTCAAATAATCAGAAATTCGGGGCGGTGTAAAACCACGCTGCAGCGCAGCATTGATGAACTCCTGCGGTTGCGGAAGTTCCCGGTTTTTTGGGCTTTAACCAACGCGCGAGGCAGGGCGGTCAGCCGTGCAGCCAGGTCACCAGAATCTGCCCATTTTCATCTTCCAGGGTGGCGAAGTCCTTGCTCCAGTCCATGGCCGGCATGATGGAAGACCGGAAGCTCTGCCGCATCCGGGTTTCGGCCCGGGCGGCGCTGTCCGCTTCAAAGCGAAGCTCGTTCAGGACGGTTCCGGTCTCGGCGCCGGGCGCGGAGCGGCGATAGTGCTTGCAGACATAGACCGGCATGGTCAGCCAAAGACTTTCTGGAAGCTTTTTTTCAGCGCCACATCCACATCGGCCATGGTCGCGGCCACCCCCAGATCGGTCAGGCTGGTGACGCCATGGGCGCGCACGCCGCAGGGCACGATGCCGGAGAAATGGCTGAGATCGGGGTCCAGGTTCAATGCCACGCCATGAAAGCTCACCCAGCGCTTGATGCGCACGCCCAGCGCGGCGATTTTGTCCTCACGCGCGCCCCGCTGCACCCAGATACCGACACGGCCGTCGCGCCGCTCGCCTTTGACATGAAATTCCTTCAGCGTCTCGATCAGCCATTGCTCCAGGTCATGGACATAGGCGCGCACATCGGGCTTGCGGCGTTTCAGGTCCAGCATGGCATAGCCCACGCGCTGGCCGGGCCCGTGATAGGTGAATTGGCCGCCCCGGCCGGTGCGATAGACCGGGAAGCGCGCATCCAGCAGGTCGGCGTCCTGGGCGCTGGTGCCGGCGGTATAGATGGGCGGATGTTCCAGCAGCCAGACCAGTTCGCCGGCCTTGCCGTCCGCGATGGCCGCTGCGCGGGCTTCCATTTCGGCCAGCGCCTCGGGATAGGGGACCGCGCTATCGCTGATCTTCCATTCAACTTGGCATTCAACCTGGGTGTTTACGGGGGCGTCCAAAATTAAGCTTTCCGAAACCATGTTCCGGCAGGCTTGCCGGGTTTTCAGGAATGTAAGGCTGGGTTCAATGGCTTCCAACGTTGACAGTGTCAAAGTCGAGATCTCGGTGGTCCTGGGCCGCTCGGTGATCCCTATGCACCAGCTGCTGCGGATGGGCCGTGGCGCCGTGATCGAGCTGGACAGCCATCAGGACGACCCCGTGATGATCCTGGCCAACGACAAGCCCGTGGCAAGGGGTGAAATCCAGATTCAGGGCGATAAGATCGCCGTTTCGGTTGTGGATCTGCTTAAGAGCTACTAGTAATACACAGCTATTACCGTAGAATAATTTATTCCCCACTAAATTCTTGCATTTTAGGGCAGGCGAGCATACCTCTCCGCGTCTGAGAGGGCCTGATGCTTCCCCTTGTCCTGAACCCCATCCATATCAAGGCTGGTCTGGCCGGCTCTGGCGCCGCGCGCGACCGCCGGGCCGCCCTGTTGGCGGATGCCGGGATGGAAGTGCGGCTGCTGCCGGACGTCATCCCTGACGCGCTGCTGGAGGGCCTTCAGATCCTGTTGGTGGCGGGCCTGGCGGAAGGCGAAGCCCGCGAACTGGCGGGCAGGGCCCGTGCCCTTGGTGTTCTGGTGAATGTCGAGGACACCCCATATCTCTGCGATTTCCATGTCCCGGCGATTGTGCGCCGGGGCGAGCTGCTTTTGACCGCCTCCACCGGCGGCCATGCGCCGGGCCTTGCGCGCGCGCTGCGCGAGCGCCTGGCCGATGAGTTCGGTCCGGAATGGACGGTGCGGCTGAAGGAATTGGGGGCGGCCCGCGCCAGATGGCGCAGCCAGGGGCTTTCGCCGCACGAGGTTTCCCAACATGTGCGCGACCTGATCGCGCGGATGGGCTGGCTATGAGCCCCGCTTCCACTGGTAACGTCACGGTCATCGACACCAAGCGGGGCCTGCGCCCACTCGCCGCGGCCGACGACGCGGCCGTCGCCGCGCAGTTGAAATATCTGCAGGAGCGGGCGACAGGCCGCGACGCCCACGGGATTCTGGAACTGGCGCTGACCGGTGATCTGGCCGGCAAGACGGCGGTGGTGTCGTCCTTTGGCGCTGAAAGCGCGGTGCTGCTGAAGCTGGTGGCCGATATCGATCCCAACACACCCATCCTCTTCCTCAACACCGGCAAGCTGTTCGGCGAAACCTTGCGCTACCGCGACCGGCTGCAGGATGTGCTGGGGCTGGGCGATGTGCGCTCGCTTGCGCCGTCGCTGGAGGATCGCAACCTTTTCGATCCGGAAGGCACGCTATGGTCCAGGAACGCCGACGCCTGCTGTGACTTCCGCAAGACCGTGCCGCTCAGTCGCGCCCTGGAACTGTTCCAGGCCCAGGTGACGGGGCGCAAGCGCTTCCAGACCCGCGAGCGGGCCAATATGCAGCCCGTGGAATCCTTCCAGGGACGCCTGCGCTTCAATCCGCTCTGGCAATGGGACCTGCACCAGCTTGAGGCCTTTACCGAACGCCACAAGCTGCCCCAGCACCCGCTGGTGGAAGACGGCTATCCCTCGATCGGCTGCATGCCCTGCACCCGGCGCGTCCAGGCCGGCGAAGACTATCGCGCCGGACGCTGGTCGGGCCTCGACAAGGATGAGTGTGGCATCCATCTCACCGACGGCGGCGGTATCTGAACCTTAGAGGCTCTCTCTGATCTCCAGAAGGATGGGGATGACAGATCCCGCCAGCAGCAGCGCCATTGCGAGATTGAACAGCCTCAAGGTGCCGGGCGTGCGCAGGACGCGGCGGATGCCGGCGCCGAACGCCGTCCAGGTCGTGGTGGAGGCGAGGCTTACGGCAACATTGAGCAGAGCGATAGTCACCACCTGGGTATAAAGCTGTGCCCCGCGCCCGCTGGTGTAGGCGCTGATCGCGCCCACCGCATACAGCCAGGCCTTGGGATTGATCCACTGGAAGGCGGCGGCGGCCAGAAAGCGCATCGGCTTGCCGGACGTACCATCGCCCGCGGATCGGTTGCGGCCGATCTGCACCGCCAGCCATAGGAGATAGGCGCAGGAGACGATCTTCATCGCCAGCTGCAGCCGGGGCGAGGCAAGCAGGAGAGAAGCCAGTCCCAGGCCGACCAGCAGGATCATGACCGGAAAGCCGATGGTGACGCCCAACAGATGGGGCAGGGTGCGCCGCACGCCATAAGTGGCGCCGGACGAGGCCAGCATCATATTGTTGGGGCCGGGCGTGAAAGCCATAACCAGCGAGAACAACAGGACGGCGTAGAAGGTCTGTGCGGACATGGGCCGGGAGCCTAAGTCATCGCGAAAGCCTGTGGCTCCGCCAGCTTTGCATGATGGCTATCCGGGCAATCGGCCCAAAGTCACGGCTGTGCCTGGCCGGGCGCCGGCGCCCTTGTCTAACCGGGGGCCAGTTGCTAAACCCCCCGGCCTACCGGGAAATTTTCCACTGATCGTGCGGTCATGGCGGAACGGTAGACGCGCTAGCTTGAGGTGCTAGTGGGGCAACCCGTGGAAGTTCGAGTCTTCTTGACCGCACCATTCAAATCGCCCGCACTGCGGACGATTTGAATGCCAAGGGCCGATCGGTCGCGCTAGCGTCAGCGTAATGCGCGGCCGTGAATCGGCCCGCGGCAGCACCCAACAAATAAGCCAAGCCTGCCCGCGCGTCAGCGTAGTGCGGCGGCGCGGCAGGAACCCGTTCTGCTGTCTTCCTGGACCATTCCCGCGCGCCTACAAGCAACAACCAAATTTACTCTGACCCCAATTCTTCGTGCGGTTTAGGCCTGGCCATTCGATCCTTGCACCTCCCGGCGGCTCGGTTGCCTGGACAGAGACCAGAAGGATCGCGTCACGATCTGAAACGTGGCCCTGCAAATCCCCCGGACGGCGCAAGTGCCCTGATATCGCTGATGGTCACGACGAAGCAGTCGTCAACATCAGCAGAGAAAAGGTTCTTTCGGAGACTGAGAGCGCAGTTCGAACGGGACTGGTTGGCTGCAGGAATGGGATTCGAACCTGGACAACCGGAGTGAAGTCCCCCCGTATGTGGTCGCTGTAAAATCACTGCATTCGAC